>CAJBPC010000083.1 GCA_903957405.1 uncultured bacterium
AGGAACGAGAGCTTGTTAGCCGAATGAACCAAATGGAGGATTTAGAGATCCCTTCCCAATTTGAATATGCTAAAGTTCATGCCATAAGTGCAGAGGCTAGGGAAAAATTAACTAAATCAAGGCCACGTACCCTTGGTCAGGCATCGCGTATGTCTGGCATTAATCCAAGCGACGTTCAAATACTTATGGTTTACATGGGTCGCTGAAATGGCAGCATCAGATATGTTTGGCAAATTTCTCCATTCATTTCATATAGCATGCAGATTTAAATCTTACAAACAATGAATACCACATCATTTACTCCCGATGAAATTATACAGTACTTCCCTCAATTCGACGTAGATCTTGCGGAATTTTTATCGCAGATAGGGGAGTCCCGGACGTTTGATGATGGAGACATAGTAATGAAGACAGGACAGTTTTTTAAATCAGCTGTTCTGATTGTCAAAGGTCGTGTGAAACTTTATAGAGAAGGGGATGATGGCGAAGAGTTCTTCATGTATTATCTTGAACCCGGAAATGCTTGTGCACTGAGCATGATTTGCACAGCTCGAAACCAATCAAGTAGTGTCATGGCCGTTGCCATTGAAGAAACAGAAGCAATATTAATTCCAATTCAGTATATGGATCGGCTGATGACAAATTATAAGTCATGGTATTATTTCGTAATCGAAACATACCGCAATCGATTTGAAGAACTATTATCTGTCATTGATAACATCGCATTCAAAAATATGGATGAGAGATTGGAATGGTATCTAAAACGACAATCCCAAAAACTCGGAACCACAATTCATCTCACACATCAACAGATAGCAAATGATCTCAACTCCTCCAGAGAGGTCATCTCTCGTCTACTAAAAAAAATGGAACAGGACGGACAAATCGATCTTCATCGCAATCATATTTCTTGGAAAGGAATATGAAAATATAGAAATGATAGTAGCACATAGTATTTTCTCTTTCAAAGGCTTGTCTTTCTGATACAACCATACAAGCTAGTGATAAATCATGTTTATACTTGTTTCGAGACAACTGTGACTTATGTCATAGTTGAACTCTGAAAGATCAACCATTTTTGTGTTAGAATTTAACACAAAAACGAAAAACATGAAGATTGAACAGATTTACACCGGTTGTCTCGCCCAAGGAGCGTACTATGTAGAAAGCAAAGGCGAGGCTGTTGTCATTGATCCGTTACGTGAAGTAGCCCCGTACATAGAAAAGGCAAAGAAAGACGGTGCACAAATCAAATACGTATTAGAGACTCATTTTCACGCTGATTTCGTATCTGGCCATATTGATTTAGCTAAAGCTACTGGTGCAACTATTGTTTTTGGACCAACCGCAGCACCCTCTTTCGATGCATTTATTGCCAAAGACGGGGATGTTCTTAAGGTAGGTGATGTCACCATAGAAGTGATTCATACACCTGGTCATACCATGGAGTCTACTTGCTATTTGTTGAAAGATATCAAAGGTGTCCCAGTTGGATTATTCTCTGGAGACACACTTTTCATTGGGGATGTAGGAAGACCCGATTTGGCTCAGAAGGTCATCGCAGAATTGACCCAAGACTTGTTGGCGGCTCATCTCTACGATTCTTTGCGTAACAAAATAATGCCACTATCCGATGATATAATCGTCTACCCAGCGCATGGTGCAGGAAGTGCCTGTGGAAAAAACATGAGTAAGGAAACTACAGATACACTTGGTCATCAGAAAGCTACTAACTATGCTTTGAGGCCGGATATGACAAAAGAAGAATTTATGAAAGAGGTGCTCTCTGGATTGGTTGCACCTCCTGGATACTTTCCTATGAATGTACTTATGAATATCAAAGGATATGATAGTATTGACACGGTACTTGAAAGAGGTCAGCACAAACTGAGTCCAGCCGCTTTTGAAGCTGCAGCAAATGAAACGGTGTCTATTATTCTGGATACAAGAGCCCCTCAAGAGTTTGCGAAAGCGTTTATCCCGAACTCGATTAATATCGGAATAGATGGAAGTTTTGCGCCATGGGTTGGTGCAATGATTCCAGATGTAAAACAAGAAATACTGATTGTTACCGACCCGGGACGAGAAGAAGAGGTTGTTACACGACTTGCAAGAGTAGGTTATGATTTTTGCATAGGATATTTGGATGGAGGTATCGAGGCTTGGATAAACTCAAAAGGCGAGACGGATTTTATTGAGTCTATAACATCAGATAACCTTGCTGATATTATCAAGACGGATGCTGGGACAATGGTTTTGGATGTTAGAAAGAAAAGCGAATTTGATTCAGAACACATGATTGGCGCAGAAAATGCTCCGTTGGATTTCATCAATGATAGCATGGCACAGATAAATAAGAAATACTCTTATTATGTTTACTGTGGTGGTGGATATAGGTCAATGATTTTCATCTCTACACTTCGTGCACGGGGTTATGATAATCTAATAGATGTCCAGGGTGGTTTCAAGGCCATCAAGGATAGTGGTAATTTCAAAATCACCGATTACGTGTGTCCCACCACTATGTTATGATTGATCATGTCTAAACATCTTTAGGGGTTGATTCATTGTCTTGTGCATTAAAATTTGGTTTACAAGGGAAGTGAAAGCTTCCCTTTTTAAATACTTGAATGAGGGCGGTAGATAGACAGTGGTGCACGGAAACAAAAAAATAAAATGAAAACTTTAAAGGAAGCAATCAGAGATAAAAACAGTGCTTATATAGATGTGAGAACAAAATCAGAATATGACTCGGGTCATATATCTGGATCGTTACATGTCCCGCTGGATGAGTTAATTGCCCGAATGGATGAATTGAGGAATATTTCTGGACCGTTGATACTTTATTGTCGCAGCGGAAACAGAAGTGGAATGGCATTACATTATTTGCAAGAAGAAGGCTTTACGGATCTTGTAAATGGGGGTGGTTTTGATGATTTGAGATACTTGATCGGTTGAAGGATTCTTTTGGTAGTAGTACCCTTAAAAATGAAATTTCGAAAGATTATCATATCAATTACTCATGATTTCAAAACATATAATAAAGTTCATCCAACTTGTCCTGCTCATTTATATATCATTGATTAATGCCAATGCGCAGCATATGGTAAGCAAAACTATAGACAGCACTACTTTACAATCAGCTCTTCGAAAAAGTCATGTTGAAGCAAGATTTCGTCTATATATGATGGGTACAGATAATGCTCATTCATTGACAGATTATCATGCCTTAGCATTTGGTGGTGGATTGAAATTTGAAACAGGAAGTTACAAGGGATTTCGGATTGGTATATCCGGATTTTTTATTTGGAATTTGGGTTCTTCTGATCTTACCAAACCTGATTCCGTGACACAAGTAAAAAATCGGTACGAGATTGGGCAGTTCGATGTTGAAAATCCTGCCAATCGAAATGATATGGACCGTATTGAGGATTTCTATCTCCGATACGAAAAGAAAGGATTAAAGATTACATATGGAAAACAGGAAATCCAGACACCTTTTGTGAATCCCCAAGATGGTCGGATGCGTCCTACCAGTGAGCAAGGTCTTTGGGTTCAGTATACGTCAAATGACAAGTTTGATATCGAAACCGGATGGCTCTATCGCATTTCCCCCGTGGTACGGTTCGTTGGTTTGGGATTGATGAGTCAATCGGAATATATCCATCAGGTGTAAACGTGTTTGGAAGCAAAAGCAATTATCGACAGCACCTAAAATCTTCCGGAGTGGGTATTCTCGGAATTCGATTCAAACCCAACCCATCTTTAACCATACAGTTTTGGGATCATTATGTCGATCGCATCTTCAATACCTCCATGATGCAGGGTGATGGCGAGTGGAATATTGGTAAAGAAGAAAAGTTGATCGGAGGTTTGCAATATGTATTTCAGCATCCGCTGAAAGATGGTGGGAATGTCGATCCATCGAAGACTTACTACGATAAAGGAGATCGGGCACAGATTTTCTCTTTGCGGACTGGAATTCGAAAACGACAAACAACCTTGCAGATCAACGCAACAAGAATCACTGCGGATGGCCGATTTCTAATGCCACGTGAATGGGGAAGAGAACCCTTCTATACTTTTATGCCAAGAGAGAGGAACGATGGGGCCGGAGATGTAAAAGCAATCTCTTTCAATTTTATCAGACAATTCCCCCAAAAAAATATTCGATTTGAATGTGGATATGGCTATTATGATATGACCGATGTTTGGGATTCCAGATTCAACAAATACCAAATGCCATCATACCAGCAGTTCTTGATGAATATCCGATATAAATTCACTGGATTCTTAACTGGTCTGAATGCTGAAATCTTGTATGTGTACAAAAAGAATTCAGCGGAAACACATGGTGATTTTCGATATGTGATTAATAAAGTAGATATGCAACACCTTGATTTAATTCTGAATTATAAGCTTTGATGCAATCAGATAGTCTACAATGATTATGGACTATCTTGCCTAGAAATTTCTCGAACTGTGATATTAATCACTTTGTTTGGATTTCAGGAAGACGAAATTTACATCACTATAAAACTTATATACGTATGACATTTCTTGAATGGATCACGCAACCCTGGCCATGGTACGTTGCCGGACCTCTGATTGGATTGACTGTGCCCGCATTACTAATTCTTGGAAATCGTTCACTCGGTATTTCCTCTTCTTTGCGGCATATCTGTGCGGCTTGCGTTCCTGCGGATATACCTTTTTTCAAGTATGATTGGAAAAAAGAAAGGTGGAATTTACTGTTTGTGGCAGGCGTTTTACTTGGTGGTTTTGTATCTGCCGCATTCCTTATGAATTCAGATCCCGTTTCAGTGAATCCTAAGCTTGTCGAAGAGATGGCAACTTATGGGATTACGGACTATTACGGACTTGTTCCATCTGAACTTTTCAATTGGGATTCTCTATTGACGCTGAAGGGTTTTATTCTGATGGTCGTGGGCGGCTTCTTTGTGGGTTTTGGAACTCGTTATGCTGGTGGCTGTACTTCCGGTCATGCAATCATGGGTCTTTCAAATTTGCAATGGCCGTCATTGGTTGCAACCATAAGTTTCATGGTTGGTGGATTTTTTATGGCCAATGTGGTTCTTCCTTTGATACTCAAACTCTAATTATTACATCGGATGGAAAATTATACAGAAAAAAAAGATGTTGTCAGTGATATCGTGAACACTGATTTTGAAGTTCGTTCCCTTGATGCCATGTGCAAGAATATGTCGGAAGTCGAACAACCCAAATGGCACATGGTGAAGTATCTATTGCTTGGAATGTTGTTCGGCATTATCCTCACAAAGTCAGAAGTAATTTCTTGGTTCAGGATTCAAGAAATGTTTCGTCTCCAAAGCTTTCATATGTTCGGGGTAATAGGTTCTGCTATTGTGGTTGGGATGATATCAATTATGTTCATAAAAAAGTTTAATATCAAGACCATTTACGGCGA
>CAJBPC010000084.1 GCA_903957405.1 uncultured bacterium
GGCTTGAAGGCAACCGACAGAAAAGCCACCCTCTTATCCTTGCAGGATGAGGAAGACGGGTCGGATCCGGGCTTCACGCTGGTGGAAAAACCATTGGACCTAACCTCGCAGGGGACGCCTCTTTCACCCTCGCTTGAAAGCCGGGACGCCTATACGACAGCGCCTCCCTTGCGTGCTGATCCCAGAGATGCGGAAGATCTGTCAGGCGGGCTCGCTTTGGAGATCAAGCCCACCGTGCCGGAAGCGATCACGGAAGATGAGCCATTACCGGTGACGGCGGTCGTGAATCTGCCACCCTACGACCCCGTTCTTGACCTGCGGGACTATAAATACCCTTCCCTTGACCTGCTTGAGATGTACCCCGGGGAAAAGATCGTCATGGATCCTACAGAACTGGAGGCCAATAAAAACCAGATCCTGAAAACGCTGGAGAATTACGATATCGCGATACAAAAGATCTTCGCCACGGTCGGTCCGACGGTGACACTATACGAGATCGTTCCGGCAGCGGGCGTTCGCATTTCACGCATCAAAAATCTGGAGGACGATATCGCACTGAGCCTTTCCGCACTCGGCATCCGGATCATAGCTCCGATACCCGGGAAAGGCACCATCGGCATCGAAGTGCCAAATGTGAAAAAGAGCATGGTGGGGATGCGGGGACTCCTGTCGTCTGAAAAGTTCCAGAACAATACCTTCGCACTCCCGATAGCCCTCGGCAAAAAGATCGACAACGAACATTTCATTGTTGACCTGGCCACTATGCCGCACTTGCTGATGGCAGGCGCAACCGGACAGGGTAAGTCTGTCGGCATCAACGCCCTCATCGTCTCCCTCCTCTACAAAAAGCACCCCTCACAGCTGAAGTTCGTGCTGGTAGATCCAAAGAAGGTGGAGTTGAGCCTCTACAAGACCATCGAGAAGCATTTTCTGGCAAAGCTGCCGGGCGAGGAGGATGCGATCATCACCGACACCAAAAAAGTCATCAATACCCTCAACGCGCTTTGCATCGAGATGGACACGCGGTATGACCTGCTAAAAGAAGCCAGCTGCCGAAACATCCGCGAATACAACGAGAAATTCGTTGCCCGAAGGCTGAATCCCGAAAAGGGACATCAGTTTTTACCCTTCATCGTGCTGGTGATCGACGAGTTCGCCGACCTGATCATGACGGCGGGCAAGGAGATCGAAATGCCGATCGCACGCCTGGCTCAGCTGGCAAGGGCGGTGGGGATACACCTGATCATCGCCACCCAGCGCCCTTCCGTGAACATCATCACCGGAACCATCAAAGCGAATTTCCCGGCACGGGTGGCGTTCAAAGTGTCATCCAAAATTGACAGCCGCACGATCCTAGATACCGGCGGTGCCGAACAGCTCATCGGCCGGGGCGACATGCTGGTATCCTACAACGGAGAGGTCACCCGCCTGCAATGTGTCTTCGTCGACACTCCGGAAGTCGAACGCGTGGTGGAATCCATCGGCAAGCAACGGGGCTACCCTCATGCATTCCTACTGCCCGAATACATTGATGAAAAGGATATGGAAAGCCGCGATTTTGATCTGCTCAACCGGGATCCCCTCTTCGAAGATGCCGCCCGACTCATCGTGCAGACCCAGATGGGCTCGACATCCCTGATACAACGCCGCATGAAGCTGGGATATAACCGCGCCGGCAGGCTGATGGACCAACTCGAAGCGGCAGGCATAGTGGGACCGAATCAGGGCAGCAAGGTCAGGGAAGTCCTCTACGGCACTGAGGCCGACCTCGAAGTATATCTTCAGTCCATGATCTGAACGATTCGTTAAAATCCAAAGGCCTGAAAACCCTTTTGCCCCGATGCGAGTCTTTCAATTATAATAACTTTGCAATCATTAACCCAAACTGGCGATATGAAACAACTCATCTCCACATTCCTCCTGCTCGCATCCATCCTGCCCGTGTCATTTGCACAATCCACGAAGGGACCAACCAAGAGCGATCCGGAAGCCAAGCAGGTGCTGGACGCTGTCAGCACCAAATTCAAGACGTATAAATCCGTGAAGGCCAATTTCAGCCTTAAAATCGAGAATGCCGCGGGCAAGACCCAGGGTACCAAGACCGGAGTCGTACAGATGAAAGGTGGGAAATACCGTGTGGCACTGGATGGACAGGATATCATTTGTGATGGCAAGACGATCTGGACCTATGACAAGAGCGCAAATGAAGTGCAGGTGTCGACATTGGACAACAGTTCCGGTAGCATCACCCCGCAGAAACTCTTCACCAATTTTTACGACAAGGATTTTCTCTACATCATGAACGACGAGGTTAAAGCCGGCGCCAAGACATTTCAGGTTGTCGAGCTCACGCCCATTGACAAGACGAAGCCTTTCTTCAAGGTCGTGGTCGAGGTCGATAAAAGCGCCAAGAGCATCCAGTCGACAAAGGTTTTTGAGAAGAACGGGAACCGCTACACTTATGCGATCAGTTCCATGACCACCAATGGCGATATGCCGGATGCGAATTTCTCCTTCGACGCGAAGAAATTCCCGGGTGTGGAAGTCATCGATTTAAGATGATCCTGACGACAAGACAGTTGAAAAAAAGGACAGACTCTTTGGAAGTCTGTCCTTTTTCAATATGACCATCGCCGTAACGCCGGTCAGGCATCCCCCCATCGGTAGGTATTGACGTCTAAACCCGCCAGGTCAAGGATCCTGTCCACAACCGTCAGGGCTGCTTCTTCGATCGTGGCGGGGCGACTGTAGAAAGACGGAGTGGCGGGGCAAATGATGCCACCCGCAAGGGTGACCGTTTCCATGTTCCGGATATGCAGCAGGTTGTAAGGCGTTTCGCGGATCACACAGATGAGTTTCCGCCTTTCTTTCAGCACAACATCTGCGGCCCTTGTGATCAGGTCGTTTGAGATGCCTCCTGCAATGCGGCCCAGGGTTCCCATGGAGCAGGGCACCACGATCATGGTATCATATCTGCCGGATCCTGACGCAAAGGGCGCCGAGAAATCATTCTTTCCGAAAAACCGGAATGGATACTGATCAAAAGACCGGTCCCCCAGCTCGGTCTGCCATACATCCCGGGCATTGTCTGACATCACAACCGAGACTTCATCCCACTGTGCATCCATCCTGACAAGCTTATCCAGCAATGATTTGAAATAAATGGAACCACTGGCTCCTGTAGCGGCGACAACGATCTTACGCATGATTCAGGATTTGAATATTATGATAACCCCGTTAGCTGAACAAAGGATCGTCTGGAAAGTTAAAGATTAAACCATCTGAAAATATTTTTTTTCTGGTGAAGTTTGTGCTTCAATGGATTAGGTCGAATGCTCAAGCTTTCACCTGGGTTGTTGCTTTTTTTCGGCAATAAGATGAGCCTCTCGGTCGTTTTAATCTCGGTTTTTCATAGGATATTGGATTTAAAGCGGGCTGGATTTCTATCCGGCCTTTTTTCATTTGCGCACGTCCCCTGTTGATAAGTCAGCGCTTGAAGGTGCAAGGTTCCGGAGATCGGCCTTGTCTTTATAAATGGGTTTTCATAGGATATTGGATAATGAACCGGGCTGGATGTCTATCCGGCCCGATTCGTTGCAAAAAAAATCCCGCAGGAA
Source organism: uncultured bacterium (assembly GCA_903957405.1). GTDB lineage: Bacteria > Bacteroidota > Bacteroidia > Chitinophagales > Chitinophagaceae > Pollutibacter. The sequence goes on from CAJBPC010000084.1 coordinate 3,618, forward strand.
GCGGGATCTTATTTTTAAGGAAAGTCTTGTCAATGTGCTTCAGACATTTCAGGTATCTGTGATACTTTATACGCCCCTGCATCGAGTTTTTGTTTAGTCTCTTCGAAGGCCTTGAGCGTGAGGGCGATATCCTCGTCTGTATGAACGGCAGTGGGGATCAGTCTATAGATGATATGTCCCTTCGGGATGACCGGATAGACCACGATCGAGCAGAAGATATTGTAATTCTCCCGGAGGTCCATGACCATGGCTGTGGCTTCTTCCACGCCGCCTTTCATGTATATCGGTGTTACGACAGAGTCGGTCTTGCCGATATCAAAACCCTTTTCCTTCAGTCCATTCTGCAGCTTCAGTGCGTTCTCCCAGAGTTTTGCTTTGAGTTCGGGGTGGTTCCGCAGGAGTTCCAACCTTTTAAGGTTTCCGATCACCAGCGGCATCGGGAGTGATTTTGCGAAGATCTGGCTGCGGATATTGTATCGGATGTAATCGATGATGTTTTTTGGACCGGCAGCGAACGCACCGATCGATGCCATTGATTTGGCAAAAGTGGAGAAGTAGATGTCTATCTCGTCCTGGATGCCCTGCTCTTCGCCGGCACCTGCGCCCGTTTCGCCGAGGGTACCGAAGCCATGTGCGTCATCCACCAGCAGTCGGAACTCATATTTTGCCTTCAATGCAACGATCTCCTTCAGTTTGCCCTGATCGCCGGCCATTCCGAAGACGCCTTCCGTGATCAGGAGGATCCCTCCGGATTGCTGTTTGTCGATGAGTGATTGTGCCCGCTGGAGTTGTTTTTCGCAATCTTCCAGATCGTTGTGTTTGAACACGAACCGGTGTCCGGGGTGCAGGCGAAGTCCATCGATGATGCAGGCATGGCTTTCCGCGTCGTAAACGATCACGTCGTGGCGGCTGCAGATGACATCGATCAAGCTCATGATGCCCTGATACCCGAAATTCAGGAGGATGGCGTCCTCTTTCATTTCAAAGGCGGCCAGTTCTCTTTCGAGCTGCTCATGGTGGTTGCTGTTTCCGCTCATCATGCGTGCCCCCATCGGATAGGCCAATCCAAACTCAGCAGATGCATCGGCATCCGCTTTGCGCACTTCCGGGTGGTTGGCGAGGCCGAGGTAGTTGTTCAGGCTCCAAACGATCTTCTCCTTGCCGCGGAACATCATGCGGCTTCCGATCTCCCCTTCGAGTTTCGGGAATGCGAAGTATCCGTGTGCCCTTTCACGATATTGCCCGATCGGTCCGTAGTTCTTAAGCAGCCTTTCAAATATGTCTCCCATGACGAATGTTTCTTTGGTCTGCAAAGTTACAAAAAATATGGTTTTTTGGGTATTAAACCATCGCAACTGACTGAGTTCATTTGGAAATGAATGAGAGTCATCCCGCTTTTGTGCGAATTCCGATAATTTTGGGTTTCACAAAACAGGATTTTCATGAATATTTCGAGATTTCCGATTGCCTTGCTGCTCTTGGTCGCATCCCTTGCAGGGCTGCAGCCTGCCCGAAGCCAGCCCGCTCGTCCAAAGCTGGTCGTTGGAATTATGGTCGATCAGATGCGATGGGATTATTTCTACCGCTTCCAGCATCGATATGGCGAGGGTGGACTGAAGAGGATGCTCCGCGAAGGGTTCGCTTGTGAGAACACTTTCATCCCATATGCGCAAACGGTCACCGCAGCCGGTCACGCATCCGTTTATACCGGCTCCACCCCCGCCATCAACGGGATTATGGGAAACGATTGGTATGAGCGGTCCCTTGGCCGTCCCGTCTATTGTGTGGAAGATCCCACCGTCACGACCATTGGAGGATCGCCGAAAGCGCAACCGATGTCGCCCCGCAACTTGTGGACGACCACCATCACCGACGAGCTGCGCATGGCGACGAATTTCCGGTCGAAGGTCATCGGGATCGCCATCAAGGACCGGGGTGCCATCCTGCCTGCCGGACACGCTGCAGATGCCGCTTACTGGTATGATCCCCAGTCGGGCAATTGGGTGACCAGCACCTATTACATGAATGACATTCCCGCATGGGTGAAGGGTTTCAATGATCGAAAGGTTGTTGATTCCATGTATCGGCTTGACTGGAACACCCTCTATCCCATCGGTACTTATCTTGACAGCGATGCGGACGACAAGGCCTATGAAGGACGTTCCAACGGCGACCTGAAGCCGGTGTTCCCCCATAAACTATCTCAGCTTGCCGGTAAGAACTACGGCGGTATCTCCGGTACACCGCATGGCACGACCCTCACATTCGAGTTCGCAAAATCAGCTGTATTGTCGGAGGACATGGGCAAGGATGCCGTCACGGATTTTCTGGCCGTCAGCCTTTCTTCTCCAGACTACACCGGGCACCAGTACGGGCCCAATTCCATCGAAGTCGAGGATACATACCTGCGGCTCGATAGTGATCTGGCAAAGTTTTTCAACTTCCTGGATGCTAAAGTCGGGAAGGGGCAATACCTGTGTTTCATCACGGCAGACCATGCGGTGGCGCATGTGCCGGGATTCATGAAGGAACACAAGATGCCGGCATCCGTGGTGTCATCCGACCGTACGGCGCTGGAGAATGCCGCAACAAAGAAGTTCGGGGTGAAAGGGTTGATCCTTGATGCCGATAATTA
>CAJBPC010000085.1 GCA_903957405.1 uncultured bacterium
CCGTGATGAAAAGGGTCACTTCGGGTTCATAGGATATGTCGTGGTGGAAATGCCTACCGAGCCCGAATGCCCTCCGTATCCTGATGATCAGGAACAGCAGCATGCCGTAGCCGAGGTAAGTGTACCATACGATCGCGAATGCGAACCAGAATATCATATGCCAGGCAGTCATGTGCAGGGGTTTTGTCCTTGTTAACGATGTATTGGCGTGTTGTCGGGCTGTTTTAATTCAGATGCCGCTTGGCCGTATATCTCCAGCATTTTTTCGGCCATTGTAGCCCAAGAGAATGCGCTGGCCCTGTGGTATCCTTCTGTGATCATTTGTCGTCTGATGGCTGGATTTTTCTGCACAAGGACCATCGCGTCCGCCATTTTTTGTGGCGAGAAAGGGTCAGTGATGAGTGCTGCAGAGCCCGCCACTTCGGGCATGGAGGAAGTGTCGGAGGTGATCACCGGCGCACCGCAGGCCATGGCTTCCAGTATGGGCAGACCGAAGCTTTCCCGCAGGGAGGTGTACAGGAACAGCGCACACTGGCTGTAGATGGTCGGAAGGTCTTTGTGATCGACGTACCCGGTGAGGATGATCCGGTCTTCCAGGCGGGTATCTCCCGTGCATTGGAGCATTTTTTTCAGTTCGGAGCGGTTGAAGTCTGTCATGACGAGCTTCACATCATCTTTTGTCTGTTGCAGGTACCGGGAGAAGGCCTGCAGTGTACCCGGGGTGTTTTTCTTGGGATCCATGTTGCCGAAGAAAAAAAAGTACCGGTCCGGCAATCCGTATTTTTTTCTGATGCGCCGGAGTTCGCCGTGGTCTGACACTCTTTTGAAATTTTCCCCAACGCCATTGTACACGGTCATCAATCTGCTGTCGTTTTCCATTCTGAAATGATCGCGTATCCTTTGTTTTTCAAATGCTGAAACGGTGATGATTTTCCGGCATTTTTTCACCAGTTCCGGCACCACCCATTTGCGATAGAGGTTGCCGAATTTCTGATAGGCGGAGTTGCTGCTTCGCATGATCGAAAGGACGCTGCGTTCCAGATAGATGATGTCATGCAGGGTGAGGATGAGTGGGATCTTGCTGTTGACAGGCCCTGTGTTGCCGGTGCAGTGGAGGATATCGCAGCCGTGTTTTTTTGCAGCGATGGGCAGGGATATCTGCTCCCATATCGGGTAGGGGCCGCCTTTGAGTGCGACGATCTTCATGTTCGCCGTTTCACTGATGACGTCATGGTCTTCGTCCGGCTGCACGAAGACGACATATTCATGCGGTTGGTCGATCTTTTGCAATTGCCGGATCAATTCTATCGCGACCGTGTCCATGCCGTGTTTTTTCTTCCTGAAGATCCGTTGTGCCTCGATGCCGATTTTCATGATTCGTCTGTGATTTTGGCGGTATGCCTGGTGTGGATGAAAGTTTCATTGGCTCCCCGTATTTTCATCAGTGCGAGGGTCATGGCGAGCATGGCGACCGGCAGTCGCGTCAGGGCCTTGAGTGTTTTTTTGTCGGCATGTTTTCCGGGAAAAGTTAATATGAAGGCGAGGATGCAGGTCGTGCATGTCACGGTCCATGCCGTATTGAGCACATCGCCTTTGTGCATGACATGATTGGTGATCAGGAAGAGCGGTGCGAGTACTGATACCGCTCCGAGTAGGAGTATCCTCGGTGGCTGGATGAACTGCATGACTTTTTCGAAATAGTCGATATTGCCATGTTGCAGAAGGGCTTTCAGGGCGGGCCGAAGGTCTTTTTTGAAGTAGTGCAGTTGTGCTGAGATCCAGCGTCTGCGCTGATGTTGCAGGGATGTGGTGTCCTGTATTTTTTCATCGAAGACGAATGCATCATCGATGTATTCGATGCGGTGTCCATCGCGCAGGATCCTTAGTTCCATTTCCTTGTCGAATCCCCCGACGGCTTCGGCATCCATCATGATCTCTTTGAAATAATCATATCGGAATGCCATGCCGGAGCCGATGATGGCGGACGACAGACCGATCGCACGATGTCCTTTCCGGAAGACATGGTTATTGATCTCTTCGCTGACAGCATCCAGGATTGCGATGTCGGTGTTGAGGTTTTTGGCTGTCCTGTGTCCCTGTACTGCGATGTTGCCGGCACAGAAGCAGTCATTGATCTTTTGCAGGAAATCATCTGCCATGAGGTTGTCCGCGTCCAGCACCAGAGCGATGTCGTATGCATCGGGGAGCAGTTGCAGTGCCTGTTTGATCGCCTTGGCCTTGGTGCTTTTTTCGAAGCGCACTTCGATGACGTTGACCGGTAAGGCGCGGAGGGCGTCAATGGTCTTGCGCTGCAATGAATCCGCTATGACGATCACATCGTATGCGGCACGCGGGTATTGTTGCGCAAGGGCTTGTGTCGCCACTTCGACGATCACCACGTCTTCGCGGTATGCGGGTATCAGCACGGCGATCTTGCGGAAAGTGGTTGACCTCGCATATGATCGTTGGCGGTAGCACAATCCCGCCATGGAAAATAGGAAGAGATACAGTACGGGCGCTCCCGTGAGGATCAGGCAGATCCATTGTGCGGTCATGTAGATGGATTCGGTCATTTTTGTTGGTGTGTTTTTCTGTCGTGCGCCGAGAGATTTCCCACGAAGGTGTGCCATCATTCAGTTCCGGATCCAATCCCTCACAGCCAACGCCCATCTGCGTAGAAACGGCAGGTATTTCCCACTTCTCAGGTTATACAATACCGATTCCGCATCGAAGATCATCTGGAAATTCGCCGTGCACAGCACAGGCTTGCCGGAGATCCTGTTGATCTCGGCGGCCTGCCGGACATCGCTTTCAATGAACAGCACGTATGGTTTTGACATATATGTTTTTGCTTTGTGCTCCGCGTGGTTTCCCGCTTTTTGCCGCGCTTTCATGTCCGGCATGTCGAGCATGACGAGTTCGTTGTACCTGATGTTGTTGTTGCGGAGCCATTCTTCCGTTTCCTTTCTGTATTTCTCAAGGCGGGAAGTGACGATGGTCCCGATCCTGCTTCCCGGGATGAACAAGGGTGCTGCATTCAACAGGAACCGGACATATCGTTCGCCGTCATCGTTATCTTCTTCGTCCGGGTCGACGGACAGCACTCCGTCGATGTCGAAGCATGCTTTTTCCAGGGCGCTGTGGTTTAGGATATTCCACTGGAAAAACCGGGGCAGGGGGACCATCTCAAAATAGTAATCGACGGTTTTCTCTTTTCCGGGTACCATGTACACCGCGCAGTATTTTACCTCGAATTTTTTTTCCGCATCCCTCAGGGTTTGTCTGGACCTGTCCATAGCGGTACCCGAGGCAACGCTGTCATCCACCACCAGAATTTTTTTCATGTCTTTCAGGTGGAAGAACCGGCTGCGTTCTCCTGCCTGATAGATATGACCATTGACGAAGGAGTGGATGTCGGTATAGGGCAGGTTAAGGTATAATGCGAGCAGGTTGGCCGGCAGCATTCCGCTTCTTGGGATGCCTATTATGAGGTCGAAGTCGCGGGGCAGTATGCTCAGCTTTCGGAGGATGATATTGTTCAGGTCGGTCACGTTTCTGTAGTGCATGTCGGATGTCATTGAGGTGAATGCGTGGAGATGCGGTCGTATATCCGTTGAACGCAGTTTGTCCAGCCATGTGTCCTGGCAAACAGGATCCTGTCTGCCGCTTTTTTTTCATCCGCCTCCAGCAATGCCTTGTCAATGGCGTGCAGATGATCTTCTCGCGTGGTGCAGAGGTATGTATGTTCATGGAACATGCCCATGGCATCCGTCATGGTGGCCACGACCGGCTTGCCCATGGCAAGGTATTCATCCACTTTTCTTGGGTAGTTGCCGATGGTGATGTCATTGACCCGTTGCGGGTTGATGCATACATGCATTCCCTTAATGAATGCGGGCACCCGGTCTTTCGGGATGCTTCCCGGGAAATGGATGTTGGGAAGTGCATGTAAGTTGTGTGATGCGAAGGTTTCATCTTCTTTTCCGATGATGACGAACGAGTATTCCGGTCTTTCGGATGCGAGATGGCAGATGAGGTCTGCATCCAGCCGTAGGCTGTTGATATCCCCGATATAGCCGATCCTTGGAGGGCGGATGGATGCCAGTGTGGAAGGTAACGGCAGGTTCTGTCGTGGATCGTACGCGTTGAGGTCGACACCCTGGCCGACGTCAAAACTGTTTTTGTTGTATGGCAGGGCGTAGTCCCTTAGGCGGGCTGCGTTGCAGATGACGAGATCGCTCTTTGCAATCAAAATCGGTTCCAGCCTGGGAGCATGCCTCTGCCAATATACCATAGGCTGGAGGTTGTCTCTTCTGTAATACACGGATATCCGGGGGCGAAGGATTTCTTTTGCATGGAAGCTGCGGTAAATGTCGTTGTCTATCAGGTGGACAATGTTTTTCATATTCATTTTTTGCACCATCCCCTTCAGGTACCTAAAGATGCTTTGATTGTTCAGCTTGTTGAAGAAGTCGAAGACCCGTCCGTCGGGCAGTCCATTGACGGGCCATGCGAGGAAGGGAAGATCGATGACCGTCAGGTTGGCGGTTATCCTTCTGATCATCTCGCGGGGGATGCGCTCTTTTATATTCCTGTTGTCCCTGTGCAAGATGGCGGGATTTCTGAACCATCCCATCATGTCGCGTGGGCTGTTGACATACAGCACCCTGTTATCCTTTGAGATCTCCCAGGCGATGTCAATGGCATTGGAACCGATGGGTATGTCCCATGATTGAAGGCTTGTGATGACAAAATCCCTATTCGTCATTGGTATGTCGTGTTTGTATTTATTTTTTTCTTTGATGCTTGCAAAGCGTTCACGGGTAAGGCGGATCGGTCCAGATTTTTCGTATTCATCAGCATGGCCATCGACATGTATACGAGGATGCTTGTCGGCATTTGTCCGAGTACTGCATTCCCATAGGATGCCACTACCACGCCTGCCATGCCTGCGGCGAGGGCGGTCATCTTTATTTTGAGTGCTGGATCCCTGATGCGGAACATGATCCTGTAGGATGACTTGAGCAGCACATACCCGAGGATGAATAGGTGGAGGATGAGTCCAATGATGCCCTGTTCGACCCAGATGAGCACGTACCAGCTATCGGTGGGGATCTGGGAGAGGAATGCATTGGGGAGGAATCGACGGGCCTTCACGCCGCCATGTCCGATGCCTCCGCCAAAGGGTCTGCTTGCCATGTATGCTTTCAGCAGACGCTGGTTTGCGAGTCGTACCTGCAGGGAGGGGTCGTTGCTGTCGAATGCGGAACGCATCCGTCGGATGTTGTAATTATCTTGTCCGATCGTGGTGTATCTGAAAAAAAACAAGATCCCTGCCAGCATGAGGATGCCGATGGCCGCGATCAGGGTTTTTTTTCGGAGGATGGAGTAGGCGGCAATGCCGACCAGCGGGATGCTGAGTGCACCCCTGGTGCCGGAGATCATCAGGCCGTAGCAGGAGAGCAAAGCGACGCAGATGAAAAACACGCGAGTGGTTGTTTTTTTCTGTGCCAGGGCGATGATCGCGGCGACCACCGCGGTGTAGGCCTGGTTGGCGCCAAACTGTCCCGCATCGCTAAGGAATGAGAATACCCGCAATTGTCCGAAGAGGATATGTGTTTTGTCATTGCCTTCTTCAAGCCATGCTTGTTCCCATCGGTCGGGCCCGAACATTTGCTGATGGATGCCTTTTGCCGTAACGAGCAATGAGCATATCCCCCAGATCAGAAAGAACCGGTCGAGGTGCTTGTCTGTGCGGATGAAGAGCAGTGTCAGCGGGATGATCGTCACCATGTACAATCCGATCCCCCTGCCGGAGAACCATGCTTCCGTGCTGTTTGATTCGGGATTGAACAGTTGCATCAGGGAATACGCGAACCATATCAGGGCCAGCCAGGTGATGTCATTTTTTACCGGCGACCAGTCGGTTTTTTTTCTGAAGGGATGCAGGAAAATTGCCATGAAGGTGAGGATGAGGATGGCATCCATCAGGATCCCCACTTGGATGCCTTTTGCATACCGTCCGAAGCCGATGAGTGTGAACCCCAGTATGATGGAGGCGTACAGTCCGACTGCCGGGCGGGAGAACAACAGCAAGAATCCGGCGGCGAGGAACGGCATGCAGATCAGTCCAATGACCCCCGGGAGTCCCAGCATCGCCGTGATGATGCCGGAAGCGACGGC
>CAJBPC010000086.1 GCA_903957405.1 uncultured bacterium
ATTGTTCTCGGCGAGCTCCTGCGGAGTGGCCAGATACCAAAAAGACATGCTCCGGTACGTGAGGAACCAGACAGGACCGGATATGGGCGTCGGCGCATCGGCTGCTGTCGGCGGGTCTGGATCGGTCAAGGCGACTGACCATGGCGAAACACCAACCGGTTACACGGCATCAGCTGCGGGCATCACATCCCCGCAAGCCGACACCGAAGCCGTCAGCCAGAACGCCCTGTCAGGACAGATACAAGGAAGTCGTATGGTGGACGAACCGGCGATCACCCCAGATGCGGCAGCAACGGAATCCCTTCAAGCAGATCTGCAAAGGAATGCCGTGGCGCATCATATGCCCTCTGCCGACGGGGTTCAGGAAAAAGCGGCGAGAAAGCTGACGGCAAGGATGGAAAGAAAACTCCGCAAGCAGGGCAATGAGATCGACTTCCGCAACAATACCCCCCTGGAGCTGTTTCTGATGATCATGTCGGGAGCCGGACTGGTACTCGGCATATTCGGAATTGGGCTGGGATGGTTCGTCTTCATCGTGGCAGGTGGCATCTGGCTGTACTACAAACTCGTCGTGAACAAACAGTGAAAACCGACAATTTGACTTGAAAAGTGAAGTTGGCAAGCCATTTGAACAAATATTCGCACCAAAAACACGTTACGATGGATGAGAAAGAGATGACAAACCAGGAAAAACCTGAACAAAATCCGGAGGAGCAGGTATTCGGTCTGAATTCGGATGAGAACATTGCCGGCACGATCAATGTAGAGGGAAAGGTGGCCGAGGAATCAGAGGATGAGAAGTTGCGGATGATGCTCCGGGAGAAAGACGACAAATACCTTCGTTTATATGCGGATTTCGAAAATTTCAAACGCAGGAATGCAAAAGAAAAGATCGAATTGATACAGACTGCAGGCAAGGACGTCATACAATCACTGCTGGAGGTGCTGGATGATTGTGACAGGGCGGAGCGTCAGATGCAAAAAAGCGACAACCTGACGCAATTGAAAGAAGGCGTACAGCTGGTCTTCAACAAGCTCCGCAGATCCCTGCACTCAAGAGGGCTGAAGGAGATGAGCAGCATTGGTGAGGCATTCAATCCGGATATCCACGAGGCCATCACCGAGATTCCCGTCGCCGACCGTTCGATGGAAGGCAAGATCGTGGATGAGTTAGAGAAAGGATATTCCCTGAATGACAAGATCATCCGCTTTTCGAAAGTGGTGATCGGCAAACAAGCATAAACGAACGAGGCCCCGTCGCCCATCCATAATGAACCATGGCTAAAAGAGACTTTTACGAAATTCTGGGTGTCGCAAAGACCTCCACTGCCGAAGAGATCAAAAAAGCTTACCGGAAGGTGGCGATGCAGTTTCACCCCGACCGCAACCCAGGTGATAAGTCTGCGGAGGATAAATTCAAAGAGGCCGCAGAGGCTTATGAAATCCTAAGCGATCAGGAGAAGCGTGCACAATACGATCGGTTCGGACATGCAGGCATGAGCAATGCCGGCGGCGGCCAGCGCGGCGGTGCGGGCGGCATGAACATGGATGACATCTTCAGCCAGTTCGGTGACATCTTCGGAGAAGACATCTTCGGCAGTTTCTTCGGTGGTGGTGGCGGTGGCGGCGGTCGTGGCCGCACTTCCGGAAGGGGTCGCGGTACCCGCGGCAGTAACCTTCGCATCAAGCTGAAACTGACATTCGAAGAGATCGCCAAAGGAACGTCAAAGACCATCAAAGTCAAGAAGTACGTATTCTGCAATACCTGCAATGGGAGCGGCGCAAAAGACAAGGGCTCCGTTCAAAACTGCGCGACCTGCAACGGCAGTGGACAGGTCAGGAAAGTGACCAATACCTTCCTGGGGCAGATGCAGACCGTCACGACCTGTCCGACCTGCAATGGCGAAGGCAGTGTCGTCACCAGCAAATGTGGCAGTTGCAAGGGTGAGGGAAGGAATTACGCGGAGGAAACAGTGTCTCTCGACATTCCGGCGGGCGTCCAGGAAGGCATGCAGCTGAGCCTGAGCGGCAAAGGCAATGCCGGGGAACGCGGCGGCCCTTCAGGCGACCTGATCGTACTGATCGAAGAAGAACAGCATCCACAACTGCATCGGGAAGGCAATAATGTCATTTTCGAACTCCATATATCTTTCCCGGAGGCGGTCTTCGGCGCGAATATTGAAGTCCCGATGATCGAAGGCAAGGGAAAGATAAAGATTCCAGCAGGCACGCAGAGCGGCAGGATCTTCCGCCTGAAAGGAAAAGGATTCCCGGTCGTGAACGCATACGAACGCGGAGACCAGCTCATCCATGTGAACATATGGACACCCCAGCAGGTGACAGCGGAGGAAAAGACGATGTTGGAAAAAATGCAACACGCGCATAACTTCCAGCCGAATCCGGAGAAGAATGAAAAAGGATTCTTCGAAAGATTCCGGGAGTTTTTCACCTGATCCGCTCAGTGGTCTTTTTTCTTTCTTTTTTTCTGCGGTTCATACACTTTACGGGCGCGCTGGACGAGGTCTGAAAACTCCGCCTGCAAAGGATCCGTGGGATCCGTATGTGCTGCGGTCATCTGCAGCAGCACTTCCCAGCCTGCTGACTTCAGATGGGGGGAAGCCCTCAACACCGATCCGAAGAGTGCGACGGTTGCAGCGAATCGGAGGGGTTGCGGACTGTCGGCGAAAGCGGTATAGCGGCATTCGGGCTTGAACACCATCATCCTGGCAACTTTGCTGGCGGGTAGCCGATAGTGTAGGGATATGCCAGCGATGTTGCCTGAGACCGGGTCGGATTTCTGAAGCGCAGTATTCTTCGGGGTGGGCATCACTTCAAAAATGGCTATCAGGGAATGTCCGGATCCGACCTCCCCGCCTTCAAGCATTTTATTGGTATCGGCGAGGGCCACGACCTTGTTATCGAACCCGATCAGCCGGTAAGAAGCCACGAGGGCGGGATCGAAACGAACATTCATATGCACGTCGTCCGCCACTGCATAGAGGGTTTGTGTCATCTCCTTCACCAGCACTTTCTCCGCCTCCTGTTCGTTGTCTAAATACGCGAAATTGCCATTCCCCTTTTTGGCAAGGATCTCGATCTTCGAATCCTTATAGTTTCCCATACCCACGCCCAGACAGGTCAGGTAGACGCCACTCTGCTTCATTCTGTTGATGAGTTCCTCGAGATCGGTCTCTGAGAAACGCCCAACGTTGAAATCTCCATCTGTAGCGAGGATGACGCGATTGTTCCCGCCCTTTATGAAGGTCTTCTGTGCCAGTTGGTATGCGGTGAGGATGCCCGCCTCCCCGGGGGTGTTGCCGCCGGCCTCCAGGTCTTCTATGGCCCGGATGATCTTCTCCTTCTCCGCACCGCTCGTGGGGGGGAGCATGACACCCGGCGCATCGCCATAGGCCACGATGGATACCATATCGATCGGGCGGAGGTTAAGGACGAGTTTTCGGAAGGCGATTTTCAACAGTGGCAACCGGTTGGGCATGTCCATGGATCCCGATGCATCGATGAGGAAAACCAGGTTGCTGGGCGGAACGGTGGAGAGATCGACCTTCCTTGCGGTCATATTCACATAAAAGAGCTGCCGCTGCGGATCCCATGGACAATCAGAGAGATGCGTCCGCAAGCGGAAAAGACTATCCCCGGAAGGATCGGGGGCATTCAGACTGAAATAGTTCAACATCTCCTCGATCCTTACGGCGTCCGGCGGCACCGGGCTTTCCTGGCTGATGAAGCGGCGGATATTGCTGTAGGATGCGCGATCGACATTCAGCACCACCGACATCTCCGGATCCCTGGCAGACACTACGAAATCATTCTCCACGAGGGTATTGTATGACTCCTCCCCCATCATCCTGAACCTGGAGGCCTGCTGCTGCTGGCTTCTGGTCATGGACAGCAAAGAGTATCGCTGGAGGTTGGCCGTGAATGGCAACATCTTGAGCGTCACCTGCTCATATTGGGCGGTACTGACGGGTTTTGAGAAAGACTCATACCCTTCCAGGGAGAAACTCATGGTATCGACACGCAACGACGTCATGACGCCGAATGCACCTCCGATGCCACTGGCATAGGGCTGACCGCTCGATCGCAGGATGATCCTGACGTTCTGCAGTGGCTGCCCCTTATCGTCGCGGACCTCTCCCCTCACATAGTATTGCGCCTTCAGACCGCACAGGCAGTTGAATAAGAACACTATGGTGAATATCGGCTTCAAATGTCAGGATTGGTAGAGTTGTTTTCAGGATAAGTATCTAACGAAGATCACGCGCGGAAATTTTCCCCGCAGGGCATTTACGAACGATCTGCGCATCCTTTTGCCGCCTCCGGGCTCAGTCTGCCAGCTGATAGATCTCCCCGATATTCCTACCGAGCCCGTCATAATCCAACCCATAACCCACTACGAATCTGTCTGGGATGGTGAATCCAAGGTAAGAAATTTCAAGCGGGTAAACCGTGGTTTCCTTCTTATGCAGTAAGGAACAGATCTTGAGGGATTTCGGTTGCTGATGTTCCAGCTGAGGGAGGAACTGGCTTAGTGTCTTGCCGGTATCGACGATGTCTTCGATGATGATGACATCCCTGCCAAATACGTCGTCATCAAGGCCGATGGAGGTGATCACGTGACCGGTTGATTTGGTCCCTTTGTAAGATGCAAGCTTGATGAAACAGATCTCTGCCGGCATGCGCAATGCTTTGAAGAGGTCGGAAGCGAACATGAAGGATCCGTTCAGTATCGCTATGAACAGCGGCTTGGCACCGGCATGGTCGCGCGCTATCTCTGCGGCGATGCGTTTCACGGCAAGGTCGATTTCTTCCGCGGTGATGTAAGGCTTGAAGGTCTTGTCGTGTAAACGGATCGTATCCATGGATTATTTCTTGAAAATATTCATGACGGAACCCTTCGGGGACGCCCCTTGAAGGTTGAGCATGCTGCCGGTCTGCGGATTTGATGAACGGGTCAGATTGTTGTATTCCAGCAGGCTTTCCAGGCGGATGCCTTCTTCCTGGGCGATGCCATGAAGCGTCTCGCCCGGGCGTACGAGGTGGTGATCGTTCACCCCCTGCTTTCTTTTTCGTTGCAGGAATATCAGCTGGTCATGCCCGAGGATATCCTGCTGCCCGTCAAGGTCATTGATGTCGAGGAGCAGCCCGAGCCTTACCCTGTGCTTCTCCGCCATGGCAAGCAGGGATGTGCCCGCGGATGCGTACACGACCTTCGTGGCATTGATCCTGAACGCACCGTCGGGATAGTCTACCGGAGCCGAACGCGTTTCCGTGATCGGGGCTGGAGGCGCGGGATTCGGAGGAATGGCCGGTATTTTAACTTCCTGAGGCCCCTTGGCCGAGAGGGCGACATCCCGCATGTCTGTGGATTGGCGGCCTTCATAACCGCTCATGGCCAGCAGGGTGACATCGTTCAGCCGGTATTGCTCGATGTAGCGGATCACGATCTCCGGGTATCTTGGGTTTGTGGCGTATCCGGCCTTTTTGAGTCCGTATGCCCACCCTTTATAATCGGTGGGTTCCAGCTCGAAGAGGAATGCATATCGGGGTTGCGTGCGCAGGAAGTCTGAATGATCCCGGTATGAATCACCCGCAGATGCATATTTGCGGAAGCATTCTCCTTGTTCATCATCGTTGTGGTAGACCTTCTCACCCGTCCAGGTGCTTTTGCATTTGATGCCGAAATGGTTGTTGGAGCGGGTCACGAGGTCGCTTTTCCCGGCCTCTGATTCCAGGATGGCCTGTGCGAGTTTCACGGAGGCGGGCACACCGGTTCGCTGCATTTCAAGGACGGCGGCATCCCGGAAGGCCTCGATATATCCCAACACGTCAGGGTTTACGGGTTGCTGGGCCCGGGTGCCTGAGATGGACAGCAGCAGTGCGGTCATCAATCCGTATCCGTAGTTCATGGCTGTCATTTATGCGATTTCGTTTTTTTTCCGGATGAGCATGAGCCCGTCGCGAACGGTGAGCATGACGTGTTCGACACGCGGGTCGAGGCGCACATACCTGTTGAACGCATCGATGGCGATCGCATGCCGGCCCTTTACGGGATCCTGCAGCACTTGCCCGTGGAACAGCACGTTGTCTGCGATGATCCACCCGCCGGGTCTGGTCCGTGGCAGGACCATCTCATAATACCGGGTGTAATTTACTTTGTCAGCGTCGATAAAGACGAGGTCCCAGGTCTCCTTTAACGCTTCGATAACATGGCATGCATCTCCGATATGAACGTACATCCTGTTGCCCTGTTCGCTTCGGTCGAAGAATTTCCTGGCAGTGGCCGCATCCTCTTCCCGGATCTCGATGGTGTGCAGCTGGCCCTCCGCGCCTAGCCCTTTGGCGAGGCAGAGTGCGCTGTAGCCTGTGAACGTACCGATTTCGAGTATGCGTAGGGGTGAGACCATGCGACTCATCTGTGAGAGCAGCTGTCCCTGCACATGCCCACTGAGCATATGTGCGTGCGGATGCGTGCTGGCGGTGTGTTGCGCCAGTTCCGACAGCAGCGCGTCATCCGGTGTGGTGTGACGGTCGGCATATGCGGTAACGATATCTGGGACGGGTTGCAATGTTGCGTTTGCGCAAAGGTAAACATCCTCCACAGAAAAGGCATCGGTCACCCCGGAGATGTATCAGATCCCCGTGTATTGATCCTTCCCGATTCGTGGCGTTGTGCGGAAAGGATCTAAGAGATCAGCCATCCAAGACAATCGGTGACCAACCAGATCGATGTGGATGACGGTCTGATTAAAGCGTCAGTCCGCGGAAGGTCTTTTCCCTTGCAATGACTCCGTCATGCGGGGAGTGAAGCTGAGGGTGATCGCTTGTCTGACAGGAACCACAAACCCGTGAATGTGAGTGCGCCGTTGATCAGCAGCAGTTCCAGACCGATCTGGTAGCCGCCGAGGAGTGCAGGTGCGCTCTTGCTGAGGAAATAGCAGATCATGGGAGACAACAGGCAGACGGCGGTGACTGCCAGGCCATCCCGGAGTGTCCGTTTGGTGAGTATTCCGAAGAAAAACAGGCCGAGCAATGGTCCGTATGTATAACCCGCCAGGTCAAGAATGATGTTGATGATCGACTTGTTATCGATCCACTTGAAGACAAGGATGCAGCACATGAACACCAGGGTGAAGCAGATATGCACGATCATGCGTGTGCGCTTCTGTTGTTTTTCGGTGAGGCCGGGCTGGCGTCGGATGCCGAGCATGTCGATGCAGAAGGAAGAGGTGAGGGCTGTGAGGGCGCCGTCGGCACTGGGAAACAGGGCCGAAATGAGCGCGATGATGAAGACGATGCCGACCCATTGCGGCAGGTGGTTCATGGCCACGAATGGGAACAGGTCGTCGCCGATGATGTTCCGGCCTTCACTGAGGAGTTGCTTTCCTTCATAGCCCGCGCCTTTATCGAGCATGTAGAGATAGATCAGTCCACCCAGGAGCAGGAACAGGAAATTGACGATGACCATCACCGTGGTGAAGGTCAGGATGTTCTTCTGCGAGTCTTTCATGTTCCTGACGCTGATGTTTTTCTGCATCATTTCCTGGTCGAGCCCCGTCATGGTGAGTGCGATGACGGCCCCGCCGATGATATGCTTAAGGAAGAATGAGCGGTTCGACGGGTCGGTGTCGAAGATCCGCGTGTATCCCTTTTCGTTAAGCACCTGCATCGCACCGGAAAAAGAAAGACCCATGTTGGAGAGGATGTATATGATGCAGACCACGAGGCCCGTGAGCATGAATGTCGTCTGCAGGGTGTCGGTATAGACGATGGTCTTCACACCGCCTTCAAAGGTGTAGAGGAGGATCATCAAGAGGATCACGAAGGCCGTGAAGACGAAGGGCACACCCATCTTGTCGAGGATGAAGATCTGCAGGACGTTGATGACAAGGTACAGCCTGGCGGTCGCGCCGACCGTGCGGGAGATGATGAAGAACAGCGCACCTGTCTTGTAGGAGAACCGTCCCAGCCTGTGGTCGAGGTAGTTGTATATCGAAGTAAGGTTCATCCGATAAAACAACGGTATCAGCACATAAGCGATGGCCATGTATCCGAAGACATATCCTATCACCACCTGGAAATACGTGAATGCTTTGAATCCTCCTGCGCCGAAATCCCCGACAGTGCCGGGCACGGAGACGAATGTCACCCCTGAAAGCGAAGTACCGATCATCCCGAATGCCACCAGCATCCAATTGGAGTTCTTATTGCCGATGAAGAATGATTCGTTGGTGGAATTGCGGGAGGTCACATACGCGACTGCAAGCAGCAACAGAAAATAACCTGTGACGAATCCGAACAACAGGGTCGGTGACATGTGGTAAATTTTGTGGAAGGTATAAAAAAATGCATTGGCACTTGAGTTCTACCGGTATTGGGGTATTTTGAGGAACAGAAATAAACATAAAAGATGAATCCTGACAAGAAAAAAACGGTGGCGGTATTTTGCGGATCGAAGCAGGGGAACGATCCGGTCTTTGTGTCACATGCGCGCGCATTGGGTCGTCTGCTGGCGGAAAACGGGATCGCCATCATTTACGGCGGCGGTGGAAAGGGGATCATGGGTGCATTGGCGGACGGGCATCTGGAGGCGGGGGGAAGCATCACCGGCATCATTCCGAAAATGCTGGTGGACTTTGAACACCAGCACAACGGGCTGACGGAGCTGGTGGTGACAGAGGACATGCACACCAGAAAAAAAATCATGTATCAGCGGTGCGATCTGGCGATCATCCTGCCCGGGGGATTCGGTACGCTGGACGAGCTCTTCGAGATGCTCACATGGAATCAACTCAGCATTCACGACAAGCGGATTTTGGTCTTGAACTCCGGTGGATTTTATACGCATCTGATGGCACACATGCGGCATTTGGAGGAGACAGGATTCCTGTATGACCGGATTGCGGAAAGGGTGAAGATGTTCGACACACCCGACGCGCTCGTGCATGCCTTAGCGGATTAGGATGCATGCCCGTCATCCCAGCGATCGCTTTTGACAGATGCCCATCACTGACAACACGCATTGGTGTGGACCATTCGCTTATGATCCTGCATGCTGCGCATGGCCGCGTTGATGTCGGATGCAAGCCGGGCTTGGGGCAGAGGGTCCGGAACGTTGTGGAGCCCGGGAGGCTTTAGAAATTATACCCGATGGTGAAGAATGCATTCCGTCCATAAGGCGACCGTGCATTTCCTATGACATCGTATTGCAGCATGGCAATCAGGCGGCCCCTTCCGCCG
>CAJBPC010000087.1 GCA_903957405.1 uncultured bacterium
GCTTCCGTGTGTTCATCCGAAAACTCGTCTCCTACGACGAAGACAACCGCATCTATTCCATCCTCTGGGAGAAGTTCTCAGGCCCCCTGCGCGTGCTGATAGAGAACAAATACCTCTTCAAAACCTTCTGGGACCACCAGCGCGGCCTCAGTGCCGCGTGGGAGCCGGCTTTTGCGCGCGCCAATGAATCCGCCCTGCATCATCTCAGCGACCGACGCGTGGCGGAATTCCTCGAGATCGTACTCGACCGGCTCTATATCCTCCGGAATCAGTTGATCCACGGAGGCTCCACCTTCCGCAGCTCCGTCAATCGCGAATCTGTCAAGACCGGCTTCTGCGTCCTTCAACTGCTGGTGCCGGCCTTTGTCGACATCATGATGAAGCATCCCGGCGAGGACTGGGGCGAGATCCATTTCCCGGTGGTGAAGTGAGTCGCCCTTTCGACGCATCGGTCGCTTTTAGGGTCTTTTACCAATTACTCAATATATTTAGTAATTTTACTCAACTTATTGAGTAAATTGTAAAAAGTGTTCCAACGATCTCATCATCAATTGCTTACAACTCGTCTGAAAGAGCCCAGACGCTTTATTCAGGTCGTTTTGGGTCCCCGTCAGGTGGGTAAGTCCACTTTGGTGGAACAGGTAGTGCGGTCTGTTGATCTCCCACATCTGTCGGTCTCTGCTGACGGCACGGGAGCGGCTTCGCCGGATTGGCTGGAGCAACAGTGGGAGGCGGCCCGATTGATGAAATCCTCCAGGGGGGTACCCGTTTTTTTGCTGGTGATCGATGAAATACAGAAAATCACCAACTGGAGCGAGACGGTCAAGCGGAATTGGGATGCAGACACCCGGGCGGGCATCGAGATCCGGGTCGTGCTGCTGGGATCTTCCAGGATCCTGATCCATGACGGGCTCACGGAATCCCTGGCGGGTCGGTTCGAGACCATCTTCATGGGGCATTGGACCTATACCGAAATGCAGTCTGCCTTTGACGTTGACCTGGACCGTTACGTCTGGTTCGGTGGTTATCCCGGAGCCGCAGCCCTGATGCATGATGAACCCAGGTGGAAAGCGTATGTGCGAGACGCACTCATCGAGACCAGCATCAGCAAGGATATCCTGATGATGACGCGGGTGGACAAGCCCATGCTCATGCGACGGTTGTTCGAACTGGGATGCCTCCATTCCGCTCAGATCCTATCTTTCAACAAGATGCTGGGCCAGTTGCAGGATGCGCGCAATACGGTCACCCTTTCACACTATCTGCACTTGCTGGACATGGCCGGATTGCTGTGCGGGATCGAAAAATACGCGGAGCAGTTGATCCGTCTGCGTTCATCGAGCCCCAAGTTCCAGGTGCATAACACTGCGATCATCGCTGCACAACGGCATGAAACGCTTCTCATAGCAAGGACGGACGGCAACCTTTGGGGCCGTTGTGTGGAGTCGGCGGCGGGCGCCCATTTGATCAATGACTCGATGGCCGGTGGTTACCGTGTTTCCTATTGGCGAGAACGAAATGCGGAGATCGATTTTGTTCTGGAAAGGGCCGGAGAAGTGATCGGGATTGAAGTGAAGTCGAATCACGAGGCTCAAACGCCGGGCATGAAAGCATTCATGGACAGATTTCGACCGAAGCGCATGCTCCTTGTCGGGCCGGCCGGCCTGCCCCTGGAGGAATTCCTGAAGATCCGGCCTGTCGATCTGTTCTGATACCTACCTCTCTCCACACAACATTCCCTTCTTTTTTTCCGACCAGACGTCACCTCCGACGTTATGGTTCACCCGTGTTGACATCTTCTTCTGATGCGCTTTCAAGCTTGTCATATCCCGAAGGCATGATGGTGGCATATATTTTTGTGTTGTCATCCACTGATCACGACACATATTCGCTTCGATCATCAACCCACTTGAAACACATGAACAACGAAATGTTTGCAACGGAACAGGAGGTTAACGCATTGGATACCCTGGGTTTTCAGATCGACATCCCGTTCTGGGATCCGGACACCCACCGTGTTGAAAAGATCAGATTGAATCACACGGTGCATTCCCGCACCCGTGCCGCCCAGCGCGGGATCGATCATGATCGGATCGACACGGTCATGGTGTACGGGAAGTCGGTATACAAACAGGGTATGGTCTTCATGTATCTCGGCAAGGATCAGGTGCCGGGCCACCTTGCGCGTCATCGCGACAAATACGCCAATACGGTCGTCGTATTGGCGGGTGATTCCGGCACGGTGATCACCTGTTACCGGTGTCCGAATCCGGCGAAACACCTTCGTCTGAAACAGAAGAACCTGGCCGTCTGGAAGCGGGCGGCCTAGGTTCCGGGGCGAATTCATTTCTTTATCAATTTAAATGTAACCTTCATAAACACATGCGACTATTCAACTATCACCTCGCGCCGCTGGCCGACGCGCTCTACGACCGACTTGAATCCGATGATCTCCGCCACCGAGGATGGCGATTCGCCCTTTAGCGGGTCCTACGGGGCAGCGTCAGCGGGGATGATGAGCCCGTGTATTGGAAGACGGAGTATCATCAGTGGAGTACCGACCATCACTATCGCGGATCGAAGCATACGGCCAAGACGCAGATCGCGGGATGCAGCATTGGGTCTGTCGAACGTCTTGATGACGACCGGTATCAACTTCGGGTGCTATTCACGGACATGAACGGACAGGGCCAGTCGGCCGAATGTGCACTCGGCAGGGGAGATTTCCCGGCGAGTCTCTGGTTGGCGCAGAACGCCAACGGTGACACCCTGTTGGAAGGCGCTTTTGAGCGCGACCGGATCTTCGACGGACTGGCTCCCCAGGCGGGGCTTCCTGTGGCGGCACCTACTCTTGTCCCGACAACGGATTAAACCTTTTTGCAGTGTCATCCTGAGCGAAGCGAAGGAATAACCTCCCGGCACTGTCATCCTGATCGAAGCGAAGGATCTTGCC
>CAJBPC010000088.1 GCA_903957405.1 uncultured bacterium
ACGACGGGACATCCGGGCTCGATTGTATTTTTTTGTCATACTTTTTTCTGACCTCAGAATCCTTCGCCTTTCATGCCCCGTTTTATTGTGTGGCGAATGGCATTCATGCGTGCACGACCTCGTCAAAGGCATCCGCATCGGGATTGCTGCTTGCGGGGAATCCATTTCTGATTGCAGTCTTTTTTCTGTCTGTTCCTCATCTGCGTTTCCGCCGGATCAGACCTGCATTACAAGGAAATCGATGCCCCGTCCATCCGGAGCAATTCAACACAACACCGCATTTCTGAACATCCCATTGCGGCCGATCGCAGCAAGAACCGAGCCCCGGAGCAGGCGTCTCGTATGCGCAAGGGGAGGGGTCCCGACAGGGAATTTTCTCTCGTGTTGGGTTCATGTTGCGTGGGTATCAAAAAACAAAATTAGATTTGTATCGAACAGATGCATGGGATGAGGTTGATGGCATCGGAGCATTTCGGCCCTTTCTGTCAACCTGCTACAATAACCCATGCGAACCCCTGCGAACAGCCATGCCGGTCATTGCCGAAGTCATACAAGCATCTAAGGAATTTATCAGCGGAGACACCGTCATCGTGGCCCTTAAGCCCTCTTCCATGGAGCTTTCTATGGGGAAAGTCACCTTGATCATAGGTCCCTCCGGGTCGGGAAAAACGACCTTGTTGTCGCTGATCGGTTGTGTCATCTATCCCACTTCGGGCGAGGTGATCATCGACGGCATACGCACGTCTGGGCTGAGTGCGCGCAAGATGGCCGGCATACGGCTCAATAAGATCGGATTCATCTTCCAGCAGTTCAACCTGCTTGCGCCGCTCACGGCCGAGCAGAACGTCATGCTGCCGCTGACGTTGCAGGGTATTCCGGATGCAGAGGCCAAGGGCAGGGTCAGGAAAGTGCTGGAACAGGTCAATATGTCTCACCGTGCAAAAAGCCTTCCGAAGATGATGAGCGGCGGGGAACAGCAAAGGATCGCCATCGCCCGTGCCCTGGTGACGGATGCTCCGGTCATGTTGTGCGATGAGCCCACGGCGAGTCTCGATACGCAGAGCGCGCATATCGTGATGGAGGAATTGAAAAATCAGGCGGCCTGTGGAAAAGCGGTCGCCATCGTCACGCACGACATGCGGCTGAAGCCATATGCGGACGAGATCGTGTATGTCGAAAACGGACAGATCAGCAAGACAGAGATCAATGAACCCATATAACCGAATCATGCCAAGACACTGGTTTTTTGCGATCACGCTGCTATCCATTGTTTCCTGTTCTTCTGAGAACAAGGAACCGGCTTCCATCTCTACGGCGAACAAGGATACCTTATCCAGGCCAAGGGCGGAGCAGGTATCCGGGACCGGTAGGATCGAGCCGGAGAGTGGGATCACCGACCTCGCCAGTGAGACCGGTGGGCTCATCAGCAAGACATTCGTCAGAGAAGGCGATCAGATAGTTCGTGGACAGCCGTTGTTAGAGATCGAGCACGCCGTGTCTTCGGCTCAGACGGCGGAGATCTCAGCCCGTTTGTCTGCGCAACAACAGCAGCTTGACCTGGACCGTGTGAGCATCTCGGATGCCCGCAACAACCTGCAGAAGGCCGAATCGGACTATGGACGTACGAAGAGATTGGCAGATCGAAAGGCGGAAACACAGCAGGCCCTTGATGATGCCAGGACCGAGCTCGAAAACAAAAAGATCGCGCTTCAACATGCGACGGCCGGGTTGCGGTTGACGGAAAAGAAGATATCCGAGATCGCGGAACAGGTGAACACCGCCCGGACGAATGAAAATAAATATACGGTCAGGGCTCTTCAAGGGGGGCGTCTGCTGGAATTCACGGCGAGGCCCGGTGCCGGGCTTGTGACCGGTCAGCGCTTCGGGCAGCTGGCCCCGGAAGGGAAACTCACCGTTCTCTGCGAGATCGATGAACTTTTTGCAGATGAGATCAGGCCCGGCCAGCCGGCGTTCATCCGATACAAGGGATATCCTGACACCATCTCCCTTGGCAGGGTGACGTATGCCGCACCCTATCTCAAGCGGAAGTCGCTTTTCAGCGATGAGGTCGGCGTGAAGGAAGACCGTCGGGTGCGGGAGGTGAGGGTGATGCTGGATCGCCAGGACCTGCTGATCAACAGACAGGCGGAGTGCATCATCAACATACGATAAACCCTCAAGAAATGCTCAGATACGCATGGCAGTTCATGAAATACGATAAGGCCAAAAGTGTCGGCATCATCATCGGCATTGTGATCAGTATTTTCCTGATCGGGCAGCAGACCGGCATCTTCATCTTCCTCACCAATGCGATGAAGGCGCTGGTGACCAATTCACGTGCAGACCTCTGGGTCGTCGACAGCAAGACGATCAATGCCAATGCATTGGGCAAGCTGGATATCCGGAAACTGCGGGAAATAGAGAGCGTCGAAGGGGTGGCGCATGTGTACCCCGTGGTGGTGGCGGGAGGGTCAGCGCGATTCGACGACGGCACCACCGCGGGTGTGCAGCTGATCGGGAGCGATGCGCCATCGTTCCGCATCGGGTTGGATCCCAAGAAGATCATTGGCGGAAACCTGGAGCGGATGCTCGAGGATGGCGCTGTCAGCGCAGATTATTTCGACCGGGCCTCATTGGGCCAGGCCGGTCTGGGTACGAACTTCGAGATCAACGGCAAGAATGCCTTCATCGCCGTGCAGACCAGTGGCGTCAGGGGTTTCGGGGGGATCTTCATGTTCACGACCATTGAAAAAGCCAGGTATTTCGGCAATATTCCCAATACCGATATCAGCGCGGTCTTGGTGGATGTGCTGCCGGGAGCAGACCCTTCCGCGGTTCGTGACCGCATCAACCGTACGATTTTTGGTGTCAGGGCCTGGACTTCAAAAGACTTTGCCGGATCGACGGTCGGATTTCTGCTGACCAACAGCGGCATCGGTTTCAGCATCGGATCGCTCATCGTCTTTGCCTTGATCGCGGGATTCTTCATCATCGGCCTGACGATGTATTCTGCCGCGCTCGACAGAATACGGGACTACGGCACCTTGAAAGGCATCGGCGCAACCAATGGATATATCATCCGGCTCATCCTGCTGCAGGCTTTTCTGTTTTCTCTGGCCGGGTTTGCCGTTGGCTATTTGTTTATTGATCTATTCCGGCAGGGGGTGGGTAAGGCGGGTACGGTATTCACCTATTCCCCGCTCATGATTGCCGGATTCTTCTTCGTCACATTATTCATTTCCCTAGGTGGCGCGGCCTTTGCCATCCGACGTATTGTTTCCCTTGAGCCGGCCTCTGTCTTCAGGGGGTAAAACAATTTCAACATGAAAAAGCGTATAACGGTCTTTTTTTCGATCTTGGGCATCGGACTCCTGCCGGTCATGGCACAGCGTCCGCCACTTCGAATGACATTGTCGGAAGCCTTTGATGTTGCCCGGCGTCAGCAACCCGATTTCAGGAATGCGGAGCGGAATATCGCCTATGCCCGGTCTCTCTCGCAAAGTGCCAAAGCAACGTATCTGCCGAAGCTGGTGGCGGAGTCGGATATCCGGTACAATGCCATCATTCCTACCAGCGTGCTGCCCGCTAATGCATTCAACCCCGCCGGAGATCCCAAGGAGCTGGTACCGCTTCGTTTTGGTACGCCGTGGAACAACAGCCTGGGGGTAAGGCTCACGCAACCCCTCTATGACCCTGTCAAACTGGCCACCCTTCAGGGCAGCATGCTGGGGGAACAGCAGGCGGGGGCGGAGCAAAGAAGGTTGGAGGCAGACCGGTATGTGGAGATCGCCGGAGCCTGGTATGCGCTTCTGCTTTCGCAATCCAGAGCCGGCTCGATCCGTAAGGACCTGGAAAGAAATCAGGAAAATGCGAGGCTGATCGAGGGGCTGTTGGCAGAAGGCCGTTGCCTTGAGGTCGACCTTCGTGAGGCGGCTCTTCGCATTCGTTCGTCAACCATCGATCTTGATCAGACCGCTTTGGAAATATTCACGGCACAGGGAAACATCAGCTATCTGTTAGGATACGATACGCTGGTGTTGATAGAACCCCGGGAAAGCCTCATGGAAATGCCGAGGGGTGTCATCAACCCTGATGGTCTTGAAAGGGCCAGTTCCGGTCAAGAAAAAACGATGCCGGAAGTGGAGGTGGAAAGGGTCAAGGCGGCCATCGGCAACCTGGAGCTTGCGCGGGTGAAAGCGGAGCGGCTGCCGGTGGTGAACCTTGAAGGATACCTGGGCAGCAGCAATTTCACGAATGGGTTTCAACCTTTCACCAACTGGTACGGCAATAGTTTCCTGAGCCTTTCCCTTCGATGGTCCATATACGAGGGCGGTGAGAAAAGAAGGCGGATGGATCAGGCTGCCATACGGCTTGAACAACAGGTCAACACCGTACGAAAGTCGGAGCAGAAGGTCTATTTTGATCGCCTCCAGGCGAGGAACGACCTTGAAAACCGGCAGGCCATGATGACAGTTCAACAGGAGAAGGTCGGTGTTGCAATGGACAGGTTAGACATCATCCGGAGCCGGCTTCAGGAAGGCCGGGCGACGGTGAAGGAGCTCTTGGACGCCGAAGCCTTGCTGGCAAAGGAACAGGATGGCCTCTATGCCGCCCAATACGGTTTGTTGCGTGCAATCCTCGCAAGCGACAAGGCCAATGGATCGCTGGTGCCACGCGGAGGATGAAGTGGATTGCACACAATCTATCGATCTGCCATGGACGGTTGGTGCCGCATGCGGTCGATCATCATCCTACGGTATGCCGTGTTCGACCTTATGCCTAAGTGATCGTGATATTGGTATGAGGTTTTGCCCGGGGCCATGAGCAGTTGGAAGCATGTTGTCGACTTTGGCCATCATGTCTTCGGGTATGCATGTCCGTTATCATTTACCATATTTTTCCTTGAAGTATGCATTTGCGGGATACGTCACAAAAGGAGAGGACGGCGCCCAGGCTTTTGGAATGAAAGCCCTGAGGGCCGTGATCCGCTTGGATGCTTCCTTTTTACCGGCGAGGTTATTCCATTCGTTTGCATCCTTTTCGAGGTCATAGAGTTCTTCTGATCCGTCCTCGTACTGTATCAGCCGATATCGTTCATCGCGGATGGAAACATTTCCCACGCCATAGAAGGTCATCGCCGGGTGTTTCCAGCTTGCAGCAGGGTCATTCAGGAGCGGTTGCAGGGAGTGCCCATCGACGGAATGGTCCATTTTCAGTGCACAGAGTGAGGCGAGTGTGGGGTAGATGTCGATCAGCTGGACGGGTGCTTTGCACACGACATTGGATCTTCCCCGGGGCTGTCTGATGATGAGGGGGACATGCGTATCCCTTTCCCAGAGGGCTTGTTTGGCGACCCTGTTTTTTTCTCCGAGGTGATATCCGTGATCGGATAGCAGGACGACGATCGTATTTGTCGCGTACGGTGATTGTTCCAGTGCATCGAGCACTTTTCCCACCTGTGCATCCACAAATGCCATGGACGCCAGATAAGCCTGCACTACATCCTTCCACTGGTTTGTGCTGATCAGCCAATCGGTGGCGGGCATCATCGGCACATCCGATACGCGCTTACCCATGGCCGGTACATCGAGCATGTCTGATGGATCATAGGGCGGGGTTGTGACATCGCTCAGCGGGAAAAGGTCGAACCATTTTTTGGGCAGATACCAGGGCACATGCGGGCGATAAAAACCCACTGTCAGCATGAAGGGTTTCTCATGGGTTTGCTGCAGTTGGCGGACAGCCCATGCGGCGGACTTGTGATCCGTCATCAGGGAATCGTATTCCGGATAGACGCCCCAATCCGTTTGTGTGCCACCGGACTTTCCCGGGAATGAACTCGGGTCGTATTTGAATCTTTTTTCCGGTGAGGGGCCATACTTGTCGAAATTCCCGCCATACGTGTCAAAGACTTTGGCCTTGTCGCCATTGTGAAAGATCTTTCCGACGCCGAGGGTCTTGTAACCGTTTTTTTCAAACACATCCGGAAGGAAAACCGCTGCGGCGGATGCTTCATTCGATCTCCGGATGTCTTCGTCGTTCATCTGTGCGTAGTTGCCTGTCCTGTGCGGGTATAGTCCCGTGAGCATCGAGGCCCTTGAAGGCCCGCAAATGGGTGCCTGGCAGTGTGCATTGGTGAAGAGCATGCCCTGTGCGGCGAGCCTGTCGATGTTGGGTGTTTTGGCGGATGGGTGTCCTTTCATCGCGCCGACCCAATCGTTGAGGTCATCGACGACGATCATCACTACGTTGGGTTTCGATTGCGCAAAGATAAGCGGATCGAATGCGGAGATCAGCGTGATCAGTGAAAGGCAAAGCTTCTTCATGGATTCAAATTACGGATATCAGGAAGAAAATCAATCTATGTTGGTAATTATTGATCTTTCAACAGCTATAGCCATCTTTCCTGTATTTGACAGATAAGTTTCACTGCAATTTTCATTTTTGGGCGGTGTGCTAAGCGTTTTGAGCA
>CAJBPC010000089.1 GCA_903957405.1 uncultured bacterium
CACCATCAACCAGAAAATCGAAGGCCTCGAGAAGCAAACCAAGGAAACGGATACGATAAAAGAACACCTTAACAGGCAGATCGAGATCATCAATCAGAAACGCACGGAACTCGAAAAGCATCAGGAGGAACATATTCGCCGACTGGAGAAAATCGCAGGCCTTACAGCGGAAGAAGCGAAATTCCAGCTGCTGGAAAGCCTTAAACAGGAAGTCCAATCGAAAGCGCTTTCCCTCCAGCAAGAGATCATAGAAGATGCCAAACAAAGAGCCAACAAGGAAGCCCGCAAGATCATCATCCAGTCCATTCAGCGGACGGCTGCGGAACAGACCATTGAGAATACCGTCACGGTATTCAACCTTGAAAGCGATGAGATAAAGGGACAGATCATCGGCCGTGAAGGGCGAAACATACGGGCCATAGAAGCGGCTACCGGTGTGGATCTGGTCGTGGATGATACGCCAGAGGCCATAGTCCTGTCTTCGTTCGACCCGCTGCGCAGAGAAATCGCCCGTCTTTCGCTGCAAAGATTGGTGGCGGACGGAAGGATACACCCTGCCAGGATCGAGGAGGTTGTGGAAAAAACCCGCAAACAGATAGAAGAACAAGTGATGGAGATCGGGGAAAGAACGATCATTGAACTGGGCATACACGGGCTGCATAAAGAGCTGGTGCGTGTCGTTGGAAAGATGCGGTTTCGATCATCCTATGGTCAAAACCTGCTCATGCATAGCCGGGAAGTGGCGAATCTCTGCGGTATCATGGCCGCTGAACTGGGCCTGAATCCTAAGCTGGCAAAGAGGGCGGGCCTACTGCATGACATCGGAAAAGTTCCCGACGAAGAAACCGAACTCAGCCATGCCCTGCTCGGTGGAAAGCTGGCGGAAAAATATGGTGAGAACCCCGCAGTCGTCAATGCCATTGCAGCACACCATGACGAAACGGAGATGCAGTATGTGATATCCCCCATCATCCAGGCTTGCGACGCCATCAGCGGTGCACGACCCGGAGCAAGAAGGGAGATCATGCAGCAATACATTCAGCGGATCAAGGACCTCGAGAACCTTGCCATGGGATATGGCGGCGTAGAAAAAGCATATGCCATCCAGGCCGGACGTGAACTCCGCGTGATCGTGGAAGCGGATAAAATGACCGATTCCGACAGTGAAAAACTGAGCTTCGAAATGGCGCAGAAGATCCAAAACGAGATGACCTATCCCGGCCAGATCAAGGTGACGGTCATTCGAGAGAAAAGAGCTGTAAACGTCGCCCGTTAATTAAGAAAATTCGCTTTTAAAAATATCTTTGAACAATTCATCAAAAGGCATACCTTTGCCGTCCTAAAATCACTGGTTATGAACGCAGCCGTAGCATATATACATCAGCAATTATCCACCACCAACGCCTTCCCCGCGTTCAAGGCTGGCGACAACGTGACGGTGAACTATAAAATCATCGAAGGCAACAAGGAGCGTATCCAAAGCTTCAAGGGAGATGTGATAAAGCGCCAAGGAGATGGCCACACTGCCACTTTCACGGTTCGCAAGATATCCGACAGTATCGGAGTGGAAAGGACTTTCCCCGTATCGTCCCCACACATCGAGTCTGTCACCTTGAACAAAGTAGGTAAGGTGAGTCGCGCGAAATTGTACTACCTCCGTGGCCGCAGCGGAAAGAGCGCAAGAATCGCAGAGAAAAGGGTCAACAGATAAACAGCCCGAACATAATTTTCAGCGGGACCCATACATGGTCCCGCTTTTTTTATGTCGAAAATAAAGCTTGAGGCCCTTGGAAGTATTTTCGTAAATTTGACAAAGAAAAAAAATCATCATGATGTCACCTAACCACATATTTCTGATCTCGATGCCGGGTGGAACAGAGTGGATACTCATTGTACTGGCTGTTCTCATTCTTTTCGGTGGAAGGAAAATCCCTGAATTCATGCGTGGATTGGGAAGGGGTATCCGCGAATTCAACGATGCGAAGACAAATGTCAAGAATGAAATCGAGGAAGGAATGAAAGACAAGGAACTTAAATAGTCTTTTCTTTTTCGATCCTTCTATTTGCACCTTTGAAACCCAAAGTTGACAGGGTTTGTACACTCATCGTTCTATAACAGCATTTCATGAACAGATCGATGCGGGGGAGATTTCCTGCGCTTCCGTGACGTTAGGCTATTTGTCACGCATACGTGATAAGGTACATCTGAATGCATTTGTTGAAGTGTACGCAGATGAAGCACTTCAACGGGCACAATTTCTGGATGAGAAGAAAAAAAGCGGGATCCAAACCGGAAAATTATTCGGTGTGGTGGTCGCTATAAAAGATGTGATCTGCCATAAAGGGCACCGCGTCACTGCTGGCTCCAAGATCCTCGCAAACTTCACCTCCATTTACAGTGCTACGGCAGTCGAACGCATGCTGGCAGAAGATGCCATCATCATCGGCAGTCTGAACTGCGATGAGTTTGCCATGGGCTCTTCCAATGAAAACTCCACCTACGGCAAAGTACTCAATCCGCTGGATGAGTCTCGCGTACCGGGTGGATCCTCGGGAGGTTCGGCTGCCGCAGTAGCTGCCGGACTTTGCATGGTCAGCCTCGGAAGCGATACCGGTGGATCCGTAAGGCAACCTGCCGATTTCTGTGGAATCATTGGTTTCAAACCGGGATATGGCCGTATTTCTCGTTACGGACTGATTGCCTATGCCTCCTCATTCGACCAAATCGGTATCCTGGGAACTGCAGTGGAAGATATTGCGCTGATGCTTGCCGTGATTGCCGGAAGCGATGGCATGGATAGCACAGCCACCCAGGAAGCACCATCAGACTATCACACTGCATTGACCTCTAGCCAGACATACAGGATCGCCTACTTCAACCAGGCAATGGATCACCCGGCACTTGACCCAGAGATCGCCGCAGCCATGAAAACCGTGATCTCAAACCTCAAGGCGGAAGGCCACCATGTCGAAGGCATCGATGTAGACTTCCTGGATTATGTCGTTCCAACATATTATATCCTGACTACAGCAGAAGCTTCGTCAAACCTATCAAGATTCGATGGCGTCAAATTTGGCCACAGAACAAAAGAGGATGTTAAAGACCTGGATGATTTTTACAAAAAAACCAGGTCTGAAGGGTTCGGAAAAGAAGTGAAAAGGCGAATAATGCTTGGTACTTTCGTACTCAGTACCGGATACTTTGACGCTTATTTCACCCGGGCACAACAAGCCAGACAACTTATCTGCCATAAAACAGCACTGATTTTCAATAACTTCGATATCATCATCCTACCCACTTCTCCAACAACAGCATTCCGATTCGGAGAGAAAAGCGAAGACGCTGTTTCGATGTTCCTGTCAGACATATTCACAGTATATGCGAATCTTGCAGGAATTCCGGGGATAAGTTTTCCTGTCGCCAAACACTCAAATGGCATGGCTTTTGGTATACAGGGCATGTCTGCAAAAAACGGCGAACTTATTTTACTCCGATTTGCGAAATCCCAGTATCCATGATAAGACTCCGGGAATCCCGACCCGGATGCAAAACGCCTGTATGATGTAAACATTGACCGTTCAGAAATGAACTAAATTGTTGATGATCATGAAGTTAAATGTAAAAAATAAAATTCCGACACTCTTGCTCATGATCATGTCATGGACATCAATGTCAGCTAAAGACCAACACCAGGATTCCCTTCCCTCCCAATTAAGGGAACTCGTGATCATCCCGACCGATGCATCACAGACTGCCGAAGAAAGCACAACAGTAAATTCAGCTACAGCAAGATCAGGTTATTCAACATCGCTGCTCGAACTTCATCCTTTGGCGATTTCATTTGTCAAAGATTACTTAGAAGACAACACGAAACGCCTCGAAAAGATGAAAGGTTGGGGCACGCCTTACTTCAGGATGATCGATAACATATTCGCGCAATATAATATTCCTACGGAGTTGAAATACCTCGCAGTGGTCGAATCAAACCTCAAGTCAAGCGCAGTATCCTATAAGGGTGCTGTAGGGCCATGGCAGTTCATGCCGGAAACCGGAAGAACAATGGGCCTCAGGGTTTCCCCCTCGCAGGATGATCGAACAGACCTGTACAAAAGCACACATGCTGCTGCAAAATACCTCCGCACCCTATACAGACAGATGGGAGATTGGCTTTTAGTGATTGCCGCTTACAATGGAGGCCCCGGCCGTGTAGAATCCGCAATCAGAAAAAGCAACAGCCGTGATTTTTGGAAACTCCAGTACCAACTCCCTGCAGAGTCAAGGAACCATGTGAAGAAATTCATCGCCACGCATTATATCATGGAGGGTAAGGGGGGCGAAACCACCGGTATTCCTGTTAAACAAACAAATACCGTTGCAGCGATCGATAGCAATCTAATAAGGGGCACAACGACACAAACCATCACCGGAAAGTTTTTGTCCCTCATCATTGCCAAGAATCTCGCGATGGACATACAACATTTCAACATGCTGAATCCCGGGTTCGACAGTAAAGTCGGAACAGAGGCTTATAGTCTCAGATTACCGGTTGCAAAAATGGAGGCTTTCAATGCCAATAGAATGACAATTCTGGCGGAATCTGTGCAATTTTTCCTGAATAGTACACCATACGACAAAGATAAATTCCCCGGAACCATCGAATTACCGGCCGCCAATAAAGAAAACAGGAAGGCCGCTACAAGGTAAAAATCCTTAAAGAACCATATCAGAAGCCCTGTCCATCGGACGGGGTTTTTTCATGGGAAGAAGCCTTTCCCGCATATCAACATTCCGTCTGACAAGACCATCTTTGCCGAATCTCATTTCGCTCTAGTGCAGACATTCCCGGCAAATCATATTGACCACAGTTGATCTTCTGCCGCATGGCTTCATAAAGCGTTACCGCGCAGGCTACGGATATATTCAGGGAATGGATCATACCCATCTGAGGAATCATGAAGAAACCATCGCAATGTGATCGCATGTCATCACTCACTCCGTATTTCTCGTTACCGAAAACGAGGGCCATATTTCGGGTGAGATCTGAGGCAAAAACAGATGGAATGCCTTCTCCGATAAATGCACCCAGCAACAAATCATACTTTAAACGCACGGCTTGCAAGCAGGAATCCCTGTCGGAGAACTGCCGGAGATCGACCCATTTGTTCGCACTCCTACTGCTTTTATAGCCCCATTTTTTTTTAAGCGGGATGCAGTCGGTTATGGCATAAACCTCCTGAATGCCAACAGCGTCGCAGGTACGCATGACCGCTGCCAGATTGTGGGGATCAAAAACATTCTCAAGTACAATGCTAAGGTTGCCCTGCCTGTGGCTCAGCACTTCCTCTATTCTGGATATCCGTTCCGGCGTCATGATTTTTTCAATTTGCAAATGTACAGAAACGTCGCTTCAGCTAAACATCAGCGATCAAACGCAATTCCGTACAAGTTCTTTATCTTTCGGAGATATACCATTCACATGAAAGACAAAGGAATTAACGTTAAGCCTGTGGATAGAATTATGAAACCATTCCTTCGTTTCATACATAAAAGCAGCACCAGCGGAATAGTATTGTTCGCGTCTGCCTTTGTAGCCATAATACTCTCGAATTCTCCCTGGTCGGAATCATTTCACCATATTTGGGAAATCGAATTTTCCATTGGTTTCAACGGAAGAATGCTCTCAAAAAGCCTTCACCATTGGATCAACGACGGACTAATGGCCGTATTCTTCTTCGTAGTTGGGCTTGAATTGAAACGCGAGATCATGGCTGGTGAACTCAGCACTCTCTCAAAAGCTGCGCTACCCATCGCTGCGGCTGCCGGTGGAATGATCTTTCCCGCATTGATCTACATATTCTTCAATCCGGAAGGTGATGCGGCATCAGGATGGGGGATTCCGATGGCCACCGACATAGCATTCGCATTAGGAATCCTGTATCTGCTTGGCGATCGTGTTCCGATGACATTAAAGATCTTCCTGACCGCTCTCGCCATTGCAGATGATATCGGAGCTGTGTTGGTGATCGCCTTTTTCTACACGTCAGAAATCCATTTTGATAGTCTTTTACAGGCCGGGGGGTATCTTGCTGTCCTCACTATTGCGAACCGTATCGGCATTCGCAACTCGATTTTCTATGCTGTGATAGGAATAGGCGGTGTCTGGCTTGCATTTTTACTATCTGGCGTCCATGCCACTATTGCGGCCGTGTTGATCGCATTCACCATACCTGCTTCAGTCAAGGTGAATGAGGAATACTATTCGACTGAACTCGAAACATTGTTGCAGCGGTTCAAGGACGAAGAACCAAACAACGTATCATTGGTGACAAATGAGCAACTGCACATCGTGGAAGCCATTCAAAACCTCTCCAAAAAAGCACTTACGCCCCTGCAGCAACTCGAGCATACCCTGCATCCTTTCGTATCTTTTGTCATCATGCCGCTGTTCGCGCTGAGCAATGCCGGCGTGAGCATCGATTCGACTTTCTTCAGCAACCTTACCAGTCCGGTTGCCATCGGTGTATTTTCCGGCCTACTGCTGGGTAAATTCATCGGCGTGATGGCCGTAGCGATGATCTTTCTGAAGCTTGGCTGGGCCCGGATGCCTGAGGGAATGACATTGCTCCACCTGGCTGGAGGTGCCGTTCTCGCAGGCATCGGATTCACTATGTCACTTTTCATTTCAGAACTTGCCTTCGCAGATGAACTACTCATAAGGCAGGCACGGATAGGGATTCTATGCGCTTCCTTACTATCGAGTCTGGCAGGATACTTTATCATCAGGCATGCCTGTCGAGGGGGAAAAGTCATCTGAACCGATCTTCGCAGGTGCGTTACAAAACTTGTATGACCCACGAAATTTCCAATGAACAGCACATGAATGAAAAGATCAGGATACTCAGGACAGAGATCTTATCCGATGACTGGTATGTACTTAAAAAAATCGTGTATGAAATTCGCACAGGAAATAATCAATTACTGCAACAAAGCAGAGAGGCGTATGACCGAGGAAATGGCGCAACCATTTTGCTGTACAATGCTGTTAAGAGAACAGTGATCCTTACACGCCAATTCAGAGCGCCGACATTTATCAACGGCAACCCCGATGGCAGGCTCATAGAAGCTCCAGCCGGATTGCTCGATGGCGATGACCCAGACACTTGCATACGCAAAGAAACAGAAGAAGAAACAGGATACAGGCTCAAGGAAGTCAGGAAAATATGTGAACTATACATGTCACCCGGCGCCGTTACAGAATTGCTGCACTTTTATGTTGCGGCGTACGACGACGAACAAAAAATATCAGATGGTGGCGGTAATAAGGATGAAGATGAGGACATCGAAGTGCTGGAACTGCGCTTTGAAGAGGCAATCCGCATGATGGATGCGGGAGAGATCCGAGATGCAAAGACAGTGATCCTATTGCAATATGCAAGACTGAACAACCTGGTGGAGAAGGATTGAATCATAAAAACATCTGATCGACATGGTAACGATACAGCTTGAAACTTCAACCCGCCAATTGGTTTTGCAAGCCTGCATCATCACATACGGAAATGCATCTTCCGAACTACTTACCCGACAGATTGCGGAAGAGATAGAGTCCATGTGGAACGAACCCATGGGAAACACGATGATCCAACGCAGCATCTATGCCATACGGTTCAAGATCACGCATCGATGGATACCAAATCTGGAGCCGGAATTTGTTTTGTCCAATAGAAATCCTTCCTATAATTTCTTTAGGATAGAGGATTATGCCTTCGGGAATATTTCTTTCGTGGATGGACTTGGCAGCAATAGCGGATATTTCAAAACGGAGAATCTGTACCTTGGATCCACTACCGCTGCGCACGAGTTCGGACACATACTCGGCCTTGACCACCCTGACGACCTCGATATTCGTCACAAAGGGCGACCCGGAATCATGTATCCACGTGGCACTTGGGTGGACGCCCCCTTTCAATACGACTCAACCGCTGCACCGGGCGCTCCGGGAGGAACCATGCATCCGATGCATCGGCGGGTACTGACATCAGACATAGAAGCCCTCATGCTTGGAGAGCGCTTGCAAAAGGAACGGATCTCCTTACTCGGCAGTTTCACCAATGTCTACCACCGTGACCATGCTGGCTTTCGGGAGAACGATCACTAAAAATTTCAAACCCGTTCAAAGACATTGCGGCGGACCTTGACGCCCATCCACTGTTCGATTTATGTTTAAACTCACATCACACAAGAGAGCCAGACAACAGTGATGAAACTGCCCCATGTAAAGGCGGATGCCCGAGAGCTGCCGCAAAAAAAGCCTGATCCAAAGAACCCGCTGAATGGTGGTTCATCCTACCAAATCATCTAGTGCCTTGACGATAGTAGGGAATTTGAAATCGAAGCCCAGGTCCCGAATCTTGGTACTGCTGACCGTTGCACTTTTAAGGATTTCCACACTCATCTCTCCAAGTAAAACCTTCAAGATGGAAGAGGGCACAGTAAAAGGTATGTATAATTTTCCATTGCTCTTACCTGCGAGGGTCATCATCAAAGTCCGATTGTCGACTGGTTCAGGTGCCACCAGGTTGAAGACTCCATTCATTCGATCATGTTCGATGGCAAAGGTGAATGCCCTGCAAATATCCTGGATATGTACCCAGCTGATCACCTGCTGGCCGTCTCCCAATACGGCTGCCACTCCCATGCGCAGCGGC
>CAJBPC010000090.1 GCA_903957405.1 uncultured bacterium
ATGTTTTGTCACCGGCAAATCTGCTGAAAAGATCACGACATGCCAGAGCCGCTACTACGCTGAGAGGGAATGACCGGGCAGGATCCGGTGACGGAGCCTCGATTAGGGCGCTCATGATGATGTTACTGCCTTGTTCAGACTGCCATTGTCGGCCCCGTTGGCCCTTTCCGGAGTATTGTTCTTTCGCAAAAAACACCGTACCGGGGTTTGCCAAACGGGCATTTGCCAGTTTCATGGCATGAATGTTGGTACTTTCAATGGATTCAAGTATGATGAATGGCTCTCCGATGGTGTGCATCAGTGGGTTAGGTATTATTTCGTATTTTCGAGCAAGATAGTAAAGTTCCATAGCCTTCTCGGATCGGCTTTCAGGGAAAGCAATTTTTCTGCATATTCTACCGGGAGCCTGAAAGTGGAGTCATCCAATACATAAAAAACAAACATTTGACATCATCACCAGCAATGGTTGCTCCTGAAAAAAAAAGCAGCCGACTAACCCGGAGCAATAAATTATTTAAGGTCATCATCCAAGCCATACATGATAAAAAAGGGGAGAATCTGATTTCGATGGATCTCAGGAAGATCCCGGAGGCTGTTGCAGATTTCTTTATAGTCTGCGAGGCGACTTCCACCACGCAAGTCAGGGCTATTGGCGAATATATCAGGGATACCGTGAAAAAGGAGTGTGGAGAGATCGCCTTTCACGACGAGGGATACGCTGCCAACCAATGGGTCATCGTAGACTTTGTGAATGTCGTTGTGCACGTATTCCTTCCGGAAACCAGGAAATTTTACCGCTTGGAGGAATTGTGGAGTGATGCTCTGGTGCAAGAGCACATTGAAGATGGACCAAAGCCGTTGCGGCAAAAAAAGGTGAAACCTTGACACCTTTTCAGTGTTATGCAAATTCGATATTCAATCAATAAAGCGAGAAGCTAATAGATATGGCAAATCAAGACCAGAAGAGGGCATCGAAGCAATCCAAGACGAACCGTTCCTCATCAGAAGGTGAAGACGGCCAACGTAAGGGACCACGTTTCAATATTTACTGGATCTACGCATTGGCAGCCATCTTTTTGATCGGCTACCAGGTTGTACAGGGGGTGACTCCTGATGCAGCGGTCATCACCGACCTGAAGTTCAAACAGGAGATGCTATCCAAGAATCATGTGGAAAAAATCGAGCCGGTCAAGAACAAGGATCTTGTTCGCGTGTACATCAACAAAGACAGTCTGAATCAAGCGTTCTACAAAGATCTGCTGAAGGAGAAGTACGAATTCGTCAAAAATTCAAAGGGACCGCATTTTCAGTTCCGTGTCTCTAAAGTAGAAGACTATCAGGAGTCGCTTGATAAATACTTCCAGGCGAATCCGAGTGTGACGCCGGTGCCCGTGGATCCTATTACGGACCCTGAATTTTTCGGTCCGATCATTAACTTCCTTTTCCCGCTGCTGATGTTCGGCCTGCTTTTCGTGTTGATGATGCGAAAGATGGGTGGCGGCCCCGGCGGTGGTGGTGGTCCGGGTGGAATATTCAACATCGGTAAGTCGAAAGCTCAGTTGTTCGACAAGGGGACAAAAGTGAACATCACATTCTCGGATGTGGCGGGATTGGATGAGGCAAAGCAGGAAGTCATGGAGATCGTGGATTTCCTGAAGAACCCAAAGAAATACACTGCTCTTGGCGGAAAAATCCCGAAAGGCGCGTTGCTGGTGGGTCCTCCTGGTACTGGAAAGACACTGCTGGCGAAGGCTATGGCCGGGGAGGCACAAGTGCCCTTCTTCTCTATGTCCGGTTCAGATTTCGTTGAACTCTTCGTAGGTGTTGGTGCCAGCCGTGTGCGTGACCTCTTTAAACAGGCCAGAGAAAAAGCCCCCTGTATTATCTTCATCGACGAGATTGATGCGATAGGAAGGGCGAGGGGTAAGAACATGATGGTAAGCAACGACGAACGTGAAAACACCCTCAACCAATTGCTGGTGGAGATGGATGGCTTCAGCGGTGATACAGGCATCATCATACTCGCTGCGACAAACCGTCCGGACGTGTTGGATTCCGCCCTGCTGCGTCCTGGGCGTTTCGATCGTCAGATAAGCATTGATAAGCCAGATTTGAAGGGTAGGGAACATATTTTCCGGGTTCACCTCAAGTCCATCAAGACCTCCGATAAGCTCAACATCTTCAAGCTCGCGGAACAAACTCCGGGATTTGCCGGAGCAGATATCGCCAACGTGTGCAACGAAGCTGCGCTGATTGCTGCGCGGAAAGGGAAATCACAAGTAGAAATGGATGATTTCCAGGATGCGATTGATCGCATCATCGGGGGATTGGAGAAGAAAAATAAGATCATCTCTCCTGAAGAAAAGAAAATCATCGCTTATCACGAGGCGGGTCATGCCGTTTGCGGCTGGTATTTGGAACATGCCTATCCATTGCTTAAAGTGACCATCGTGCCGAGGGGTGTTGCTGCGCTCGGTTATGCACAGTATACGCCAAAGGAACAATATCTCTATGATACAGAACAGTTGATGGACCAGATGTGCATGACACTTGGCGGTAGGGCGAGTGAGGATATTTTCTTTGGAAAAATTTCCACCGGAGCACAAAACGACCTCCAGCAGGTCACCAAAATATCATATGCCATGGTAACGGTCTACGGCATGAACGATA
Source organism: uncultured bacterium (assembly GCA_903957405.1). Taxonomy (GTDB): domain Bacteria; phylum Bacteroidota; class Bacteroidia; order Chitinophagales; family Chitinophagaceae; genus Pollutibacter. Next base: position 2,671 of record CAJBPC010000090.1, read on the forward strand.
AAGTGGGGAAACTCAGTTTCTATGATCCGCAACAGGAGAATACTTTCACCAAGCCGTACAGCGACGAAACCGGAAAGCTGATTGATGACGAAGTCAGGAAATTGGTGGATAGTGCCTATGTCAGAACAATGGAACTTTTGACGGACAAGCGTGAACAGGTCGAGATGCTGGCACTGGCCTTGTTGGACAGGGAAGTGCTGCACCAGCAGGATGTCGAGGACTTGCTGGGTAAACGACCTTTTGAAGAGAAGAAGATCTTCGAAGAAAATCCTGAAGTGAAAACCGAAGAACCTACAGTGGCAGAAGTCCTCACAGTGATAGATGCCGTTGAAGGGGAACAAAAATCACCTGAAGTGCCAGTCAGCTGAACATATGGAGACATCATCCACAAAAGAGCTCATCCTGAGCCGGATAAGGAAGGCACTTGCCATCCCGACAACCTTGCCCTACCCGCGGAATGAGACGGAATTGCCCATCTTCCCTGAGGTTGATGATGATTTGTCTGTGATTTTTGCCACGGAATTCTCCCGATTGCTTGGGCAATTTGCCTATTGCAGCGGGGAAGAGGATCTTGTGGCTCAGCTTAGTCTACTCATCCAAAAAAAAGGATGGCAAAATATTTACACTAAAGAAATGCCTTTCGTGGAACTTTTCCGAAGATGGGGTCTAGACGATGTTGGCAAGGCAACGTCCCTTGCGGATTGTGATGTGTCTGTCACGGGCTGTGAAGCGTTGGTTGCAAGAACAGGAAGCATCTTATTGAGTGCTGCACAACCGGAAGGTCGTACAACGAGTGTTTATGCGCCCGTGCATGTTTGCATTGCGTGGACATCACAGCTGGTATACGATATACGGGATGGATTGGCAATGGTTCAGCAAAAATATGCGGGAAACCTTCCTTCCTCTATCACCCTTGCTACCGGACCAAGTAGAACCGCCGATATCGAAAAAACACTGGTGGTGGGTGTACATGGTCCGAAAGAAGTCTATTGTTTTCTGGTGGAAGGATGACATAAACGGACCTTAGGCAGGCAGGACCTTATATTCGCATATTTACTCACCATGCAGATCCCTACAGGAAAAAAAATTTATTTCCTGTCCGACTTCCATTTAGGTGTACCGGACAGGGAAACCAGTCTCCAAAGGGAGCGAAAAATCGTACGATTTCTGGAAGCAGCCAGGTCTGATGCCGCATGTATTTTCATATTGGGGGACATGTTCGATTTCTGGTACGAATACCGCAGAACTGTTCCGAAAGGGTATGTCAGATTGCTCGGAAAAATTGCAGAGATCGCTGATAGTGGGATCCCTTTTTATTTTTTTGTTGGAAACCACGATATGTGGATGCGTGGTTACTTCGAGGCAGAACTCGGAGTGCCTGTATATTTTGAGCCAAGGTCATTTCAATTCAACGGAAAGCAGTTCATGATCGGTCATGGCGATGGACTTGGTCCCGGGGATCATGGATATAAATTCCTAAAGAAAGTGTTTCGCAATCCCTTTTGCCAGGCTTTATTTGGATTGATACCCCCCTCCATCGGTATCGGGATTGCTGACTATTTCAGCAGGAGTAGCCGGGCCGCCACCGGCACAAAAGAGGATCGATTTCTAGGTGAGCATCTCGAATGGTTGGTCATCCATTCGAGGGATGTATTGAAGCGCCAGCATTATGACTATTTCATATTTGGGCACAGGCATCTTCCCATAGACTTGCCACTTTCCGATCAAAGCAGGTATTTGAACCTGGGTGACTGGATCCAACATTTCTCCTATGCGGAATTCGATGGCAATGATCTGTTGTTAAAATATTTCGAAGTATGAGGAGCATCATCTTCATTTTGTTTCATTTCCTGATGATGGAAGTTGCTGCACAAGACAGCTCCGATTTTCGCCATTTGCGTACGCTTAAAGGTGATTTCACCTCTTTTACGGTCGACTATCTCGGCAATATCTATGCCATCACCCGCGGAAATCAAATGCGGAAATACAACCCTTCAGGCGATTCCATGGGTGTTTTCAACGATGTGCGGCGATATGGGAAACTCACGCAGATTGATGCATCGAACCCGCTAAAGACCATTCTTTTTTATAGGGATTTCAAAACTATTGTCGTACTCGACAGGTTTCTGAATTTGGTGAACACCATCGACCTTCGAAAAAGTCAACTCTTTCAGGTTAAGGTCGTAGCACAGTCCTATGATAACAAGATCTGGCTTTTTGACGAACAGGAGAGCCGGCTGCTGAAGTTATCAGATGCTGGACGAATACTTGGTGAAACTGCCGAACTTCGACTGGTCCTTGAAGAAGCCCCATCGCCAAGTTGCATTTTCGACCGTAACGGTTTTGTATACCTCTACGATGCACAGGCCGGGCTGTTTGTGTTTGACTATTACGGGGCATTGAAAAGCAGGGTTCGTATTGAAGGATGGAGTCATGTGCAGGTCATTGTGAATGAAGTTTATGGAGTGAAAGAAGGGCGGTTGATGCGCTATCGGACGGGTACATTGCAGATAGATGAAACGGTGATGCCCGTATTCATGCAGCACGCCGATGATATGGCGGTGTCTTCGGAAGGCATCTACGTATTATTGCCCTTCGGAATTTCTCTTTATGGCTATGACAAGGCAGGGTGACCGGATGCTCAGAAAAAATACAAGTAAATGGACGCGATGGATATGCGTGAATTCTTCAATATAACGTTATTGGATAACCGAATATATGATTATGCCGTGGTGGCAGGTATCATACTTTTTTCTTTTTTCCTCAGGAAGCTGGCGGGTACTTATGTCACCCGGCTGCTTTTTTTCATCTTCCGCCAGATGGGCTGGAAGATCGACAACGAGGTTTTCACAAGGCTCATCCTTGGCCCCACCGTTGGATTTCTGTTTCTGTTTATAGTCTACATATCACTTTCCGGATTGACATTCCCTGATACCTTGCGATACACCTTCCTTAATATGGAGTCACAGCGTGTGGTGCAGTC
>CAJBPC010000091.1 GCA_903957405.1 uncultured bacterium
AGAACATGGGCCAAAATCAAAAATGGTAACGGCTTTACGATGCCGGATTTGTTTGCAACCTAAAAAGAGGGGGGAGGTCTACTTTGGAAATAATATTAAAGACCCAGTAAAATCAAGGCTTCTAGCCTGTAAAATGGATAGGTTTTGATTTTAGTCGGTTAACAGTGATAATTTATGTCTAAACGAATCCCAACATTATTGATTGCTGACATCCTAGAGCTGTCATAAGATTTTACAATACACTGAAGGGTTGACTTATGATGATTTTCTGAAAGACTCCAGGACAATAGATGCCGTCATCAGAAATTTTGAAATAATTGGCGAGGCGGCCAATCGACTTCCTGAAGAATTCAAGGAAAAGTACCCTTCAATTGATTGGCATAGGATCAGAGGATTCAGAAATAGAATTGTACACGATCATATGGGTATAGATATCGGTATTGTTTGGGCAATCAAAAACACCTACCTGACCTCACTGATAGATTCCCTTAAAAAAATCTGATAACACATAGAAAATAAAAAGCCTCCCTATTTTCAGAGAGGCTCTTCCATATTATTTTCTAAGATAACAGGATGCCGGACGAAAATATAAAACCGCCCTGAATCCGGAAAAAAACTCCACGCATCAGTGTACACAAAGGCCATATATGCCCAACAACGCTTCGGTTTCGAGATACACTAACGAACTCCGGTCTTATCCATACCAGCAAACAATTGGGAAAATCCCTTTATATCTGATCGCATGCATCAATGACACTGATGTGAAAAAATATACATTAATGAAAATTATACATTGATGAAAGATATCCATGACCATGATGCACACCATACATGACAACCATCATGGTTTCTGCAATGATATAAATGTAATGTTGCAGACGCTAAAATGTCATCACATGCATGAATCAAAATCCACACTGATGGCGGCCATCGCTGTCACGATTCCATTCTCGGGCATCGCACACCCGGGGCATGGGGAAACGGAGGGTTTCTCCATCATCCATTATTTTTCGGAGCCAATCCACGCCACGCTGACAGCAGTCCTGCTGGCGGGAGTGATTTTCGCCGCATACAAACTATCGGCAAAACGCGCCATACATAAAAAAGACTGACCATGCATGAGCTTTCCATCGTCATGAACATCATCGACATCGTCGACCGCGAAGTCGCACAAGCCGGTGGAGGAAAAGTGGAAGATGTCGAACTCGACATCGGTCTGCTGAGTACGGTGCAGATGGAAGCTTTTGATTTCGCCTGGCAACAGGGTGTACGGAATACCATCCTGCAGGATGCCGGGTTGACAGTGAACCATATCGACGGAAGCGCCCATTGCAACGACTGCGATGCGAACTTTCGGGTGGATGAAGTCTTCGACCCATGCCCGGCATGCAACGGACATTTTATCCGGATCACAGCAGGAAAAGAACTGAGGGTCAGATCGCTTACCATCATATGACATCGGAATACCACGATCGGGGGGTAATGGTGGAACGGACAACACGGGAGCATCATCCTCCGGCATCCCACGACAACCATCCATGACCAATCATCTCAAATACAAATAAATCAATACATACTTATGTGCGCAACCTGCGGATGCTCCACCGATACTCACGCCCCGGCACATGACCACCGACACGACCATGGTCACAAGACCATCTTGCATCTGGAACAGGATATCCTCCAACAGAACAACCTGCTGGCCGAACGGAACCGCGGCTTCTTCGAAGGCAGGAACATCCTCGCGCTGAACCTGGTGAGTTCCCCCGGATCCGGAAAGACAAGCCTGCTGGAACGAACGCTCACAGACCTGAGATCTTCGATCGATTTTGCCGTGATAGAAGGTGACCAGCGCACGTCGAGAGATGCCGACCGCATCCATGCAACCGGTACAAAAGTGACACAGATCAACACGGGCAAGGGATGCCATCTCGACGCACACATGGTCATGCACGCCCTCCAGGGCATGAAACCGCATGCCGACAGCGTGCTGTTCATTGAAAACGTCGGCAACCTGGTATGCCCCGCCATGTTCGACCTCGGCGAACAGGAAAGGGTCGTGATCATGAGCGTGACGGAAGGGGATGACAAACCGATCAAGTATCCCGACATGTTCCACAGCTCCACGCTCTGCATCATCAACAAAACCGACCTCCTACCCTACGTGACCTTCGACATCGAAAAAGCCAGGGCATTCATTCAACAGGTGAAACACGACCTGCCGGTCATTGAAGTCAGTTGCACAACCGGTGAGGGGCTCAGCCAATGGTACGAATGGCTGAAGTCTAAAGTACCGGCAGCACAGGAAGCATAGCCGAAAGAAAAGTGAATACAAATGCAGACATACCACATTCATATCAGCGGGCGTGTGCAGGGCGTCGGTTTCAGACCGCTCGTCTGCAGGCTGGCGAATGCTCTTGGCATTCACGGCAACGTCGCCAATGGCATGGATGGCCTGCACATCCGACTCAATGCTTCAACGGAACAGGCAAACAGGATGATGGCCGGAATCCTTCACTCAGCCCCGGATAACAGCATCATCACCAAACACAAAATGACCGAATGCGGCCACCGGGAATACGAGGATTTCAGGATCATCGCATCCGACAACGGCGGGTCGGCCGACATGCTCATCACCCCCGACCTGGCGATCTGCGAGGATTGCCGAACAACACTAACGGAGACAAATAACCGAAGAAAAGGATACGCATTCACCACCTGCCTGTCATGCGGTCCGAGGTACTCGATCATGAAGGCCCTACCCTACGACAGGGCGCACACATCGATGTCGAGACTCGGGACCTGTGCCGCATGCGCAGATGAATATGAAGATGTCCGGGACCGGCGACACCATAGCCAAACGAACAGCTGTCCGGATTGCGCCATCCTCATGCACTGGCATGTCATGGGCCGCGGGCTTGAACGCCTGGCGCAGGAAGAAGTGATCAACGCCGTATCAGCCTTCATCATAGAAGGCCGGATCGTGGCCGTGAAAGGGATAGGTGGCTATCTCCTGATCTGCGATGCAACGTCTGAAGACAGCGTCATGGAATTGAGAAAACGAAAACACCGCCCCTTCAAACCCTTTGCCGTCATGTATCCCGATGCGCAGACGGCCGCCAGGGATGTCAGACTGGATGACATCATTGTGGAGGCATTGAACAATCCGGCAGCTCCGATCGTACTTTGTCCGTTTCGTGATGACAGCCCTAAAACAGGACTGGCGAAGGATGCCATCGCTCCGGGATTGCAGCGGTCGGGCATCATGCTGCCATACTCGCCCATGCTGGCACTGCTGGCTGATGCAACAGACAGACCGCTTGTCGTCACCAGCGGAAATATCAGCGGGGCGCCCATCGTTCATCAGGATCATATCGCGCTTGAACTGCTCGGGGGAGTGGCCGATGGGATCCTTACGCACGACATCGACATCGTCACGCCGCAGGACGATAGCGTCTGGCAGTTCGACGGTCATGGCGAACGCATCATCATCAGGCGCAGCCGGGGGATGGCGCCGACACTGCACCCCCACACCTTAGGCGCCGCATCCAAAACGATCCTGGCCATGGGGGCAGACCTCAAATCGGCTTTTGCGATCCTCCATCAGGATAAGGTATACAGCAGCCAGTACCTCGGGGATCTGGAGGACTACCGTACACAACAAACATACCTGCAAACGATCGATCAACTGCTTGACCTGTCGGGCGGAAAGCTTCACTGCGTCCTGACAGACATGCATCCGGGATACCTTTCCTCCCTCGAAGGGCAAAGACTTGCACTCGACGCATCGGCGGAACTGCACCGATATTTTCACCACGAAGCACATTTTGCAGCGGTACTGGCGGAAAACAACCTGCTGGAATGCGCAGCGCCGGTGATGGGCATGGTATGGGATGGAACGGGACACGGTGCCGATGGCCACAGCTGGGGCGGGGACTGCTTTATTTTTAACGAAGGAACCGTGGAACGGGTCATGCACCTGGACTATTTCCCGCAACTGCTGGGAGATAAGATGAGCAGGGAACCGCGACTCTCCGCATGGAGCCTTTTGGCGCACAGGAAGGAAGTCCACCCGCTTTTGGAAAAAGCATTCGGCAAAGAGGAGTCCGCTTTCTACCGGAAGCTGTTGCTGCAAGGCAAACACGGACTCACCAGCAGCATGGGACGCCTGATCGACGGAGTCGCGGCCATACTCGGCATACGGGATCTGAACACCTACGAGGGCCAGGCGGCAATGGAACTGGAAGCACTGGCAAGCAAGGCGAACACTGATGCCTGCGAGCCCTACATCATGCCCATCAGAAACAACCGCATCGACTGGAGGCCGATGATAGACATGATCCTGGAAGACATGGAAGCCGGCGCCGACAGGTCTGTGACCGCCTTCCGGTTCCTGAAAACGCTGGCCGGGCTCATCATCGATTCCGCAAAGCATCTGCAGATCAGCAGGATCGCGATCAGCGGCGGCGTCTTCCAGAATGCGTTGCTCAATACTTTGATCAGAGATCGCCTCGAACCGGGGATGACATTGTTCACGCATATCCTTCTGAGTCCGAACGATGAATGCATCGCCTTCGGGCAGCTGGCACTTCACCATGTGAAAATGAAGCAGCGCAAGGGATACGACCGAACAGGCAAACAAACCACTCACCGGGATATCCTCATAACATAAAACCGATCACCATGTGTTTAGCGATTCCTGGAAGGATCATCTCCATAGAACCGGTCATTGACGAGATCCTGCGAAGCGGAAAAGTGAGTTTCGGAGGCATCATCAAACAGGTGAATCTGTGCATGGTGCGCGATGCTAAGGAAGGCGATCACGTATTGGTGCATGTCGGACTGGCCATCGGCATCGTGGATGAGGAGGAAGCGAGGATCACTTTCGAATATCTCAAACAGATCGGGGAAATGGAAGCGGACGACATGTCCGCACCCGAATGCGAAAAATAAATATGAATGCAACATAAAACCGCCTTCAACCGCCCACATAAAGACAGTACCGATGAAACACCTCAGTGAATACAGGGACCCCGGGCTGGTGCATCAGTACCTGGAAGAGATCCGTCAGGAGACGACCAGGCCGTGGACGCTGATGGAGATCTGCGGTGGACAGACACACAGCCTGGTGAAGAACGGCATCCTGGACATGCTTCCTGCGAAGATCACCATGGTACACGGTCCCGGCTGTCCGGTATGCGTGACGCCGGTGCAGGTGATCGACGAGGCCATATGGCTGGCGGAGCAGCCCGGTGTCATCCTCTGTTCCTTCGGAGATATGCTGAGGGTGCCCGGCTCACGGTCAAGCCTACTCGAAGTGAAGGCCTGCGGTGGGGATGTCCGCATGCTGTACTCCCCGCTGGATGCGGTCGCCATCGCGGAGAAGCATCCAGACAGGGAGGTCGTCTTCTTCGCGGTGGGCTTCGAGACGACGGCCCCGGCCAACGCGCTGAGTGTCATCCATGCATTCCGGAAGGGCATCCGGAATTACAGCATCCTGGCATCTCACGTGCTTGTACCGCCGGCCATG
>CAJBPC010000092.1 GCA_903957405.1 uncultured bacterium
CACCGGGATTGCGCTTCGGTCTTCATCACTCATCAAATCAATATCCGTGCCGAAAAAGGAAAGATGGTGGACCGGATCATCCGTCACCTGAACCATCGGCTTATCAGGAATTTTACATACTGCTGGATCCCTGACGACCCTACCGAAGAGAATCTTTCCGGTGAACTTTCCCATGGATGTTTGCCACCAAATGCACTTTTTATTGGTCCATTGTCTCGTTTGAAACCCCTGGAGGCCACGGCAGGAAGATTGCTGCTGATCCTCATTTCAGGTCCCGAACCACAACGAACCAGTTTCGAAACGCTGCTGCAGGTGCAGTTGAAAAATCATGAAGGCGAAGTGGTCGTTGTCAGGGGATTGCCTGGGCATCATCGTCTGCCTGATCCTTCAGGACAGCTGACATGGATAAACCATCTTGCGGCAACCGATTTGGAAGGGTTGATCAACAAGGCGGGACTAGTCATTTGCAGAGCCGGTTACAGTACGATCATGGATCTCGCAAGAACGCAAAAGCGGGCGGTGCTTGTACCCACCCCCGGGCAGACCGAACAGCTTTATCTTGCAGGATATCTGATGGAACGCCTATGGTTCCCTGCATTCCGACAGGAAACTTTCAGTCTGCCGGAAGCCATTAAGACTGCCGAGGCATTCCCATACAAAAACGCATCCATCTCTTTTAATCGCCATCGTGAAGTGATTCGCCGTTTTGTTTCAGGTGAAACGATCCCTTCATCGCAGAATGCAGAAGAATGAAACCAAGAACTATTGCGCATATTTCAGTCCTGATGGCGAACATCATCTTTGCCCTGAATTACAGTGTGGTGAAATACGTCAGTCCGGCTCTGTTAAAACCCTTCGGACTGAATGTCGCCAGGGTGTTGGTCACGACCTCGCTGTTCTGGGTGATGGCGGCCTTTGAAAAGACTGCGCTCCTTCCGCGACGCAAAGATCTGCCGTTACTGGTCATCTGCAGCCTTACGGGTGTTGTGATCAATCAGTTGTTGTTCATCAAAGGTCTTTCTATGACATACTCGACCCATGCATCTTTGATGCAGCTGTCGACGCCTGTCATGATCACCATAGTGGCTTTTTTCTTTCTTGGGGAGCGGATCACCATATTGAAAGCCATCGGGTTGCTGCTTGGCATCAGCGGGTCAACCTTGCTCATCATGAGCAAGGAGCATCAGGGCGGTGGAACTCATGTGATGCTCGGTAATATCCTGATTTTGCTGAATGCCATTTCCTATGCTTTCTATTTTGTGTTGGTGAAACCCCTCATGTCGCAATACACACCCTTGCAAGTGATCCGCTGGGTATTCACTTTAGGTTCGATGGTCATCATTCCATTGGGATGGTCTGAATTCATCGAAGCGCCATGGTCTGCCTTCAGCATGACCGACATGGCAGCCATTTCATTTATAGTTTTGGGAGCCACTTTCTTTGCCTACCTGTTCAATATGCATGGTCTCCGCCATTTGAAGGCATCCGCCACTGGCTCATACATCTATCTTCAGCCCATCATTGCGGCGGTAGTGGCGATGCTTTTTCTGAGTGAACCTTTTACGACAGCGAAAGCCGTCTCCGGAATGCTCATCTTCTCCGGGGTTTTTTTAGTGAATCTCCGAAGCTGATCATTTGGATGGGGCAGGCTTTTTGCAGGCCGCGTGAACATTCATTCCTCCGTTCGTAATTCTGATTATTCGTACATGTAAATTTGAGTTATTATTGAAGAGCATATCAGATTAACCGAAAAGAATAAAAACATGAGAAGAATCCTGCTATTGCTTTGGTGTTGCTGTATCAGCCTGCTTCTGTACGCACAACCGACTTTCCCGGTGAATGGTGTCACCGATACGCGTGACATCACTGTTGCCTTCACGAACGCAACCATTGTTCGTGACATAAACAACACGTTGAATCGGGCTACCATGTTGATCCGTGACGGTAAGGTCATGGACATAGGGAGCAATGTGGTCATCCCGCCTGCTGCGATTGTTATCGATTGCAAGGGCAAATACATTTACCCTTCGTTCATCGATATTTTTGCCGATTACGGCATACAAGCACCCCTGCGTGCGTCCGGCATGTCATTTTTCTCTGCTCAACTCACTTCCAATCAGAAAGGTGCCTACGGCTGGAACCAGGCCATCCGATCCGACGTGGAAGCGGCCCGATTGTTCAACGTGGATGAGGCGAAGGCGAAATCCTTGAGGGATTTGGGTTTCGGCACCGTACTCGCCCATCAGAAGGACGGTATTGCGCGTGGTACCGGCACGGTGGTTTCCCTGGCAAATATGAAGGAAAACCTGGTCATCCTGAAAGAGAAGGCCTCAGCGCATTATTCATTAAACAAGGGCACCAGCTCACAGAGCTATCCGGGATCCATGATGGGGTGCATCTCACTGTTGCGGCAGACCTACATCGATGCGGGATGGTATAAGAACAATCCTGCCAAAGAAGGCGTGAATCTGACCCTTCATTCCTGGAACAATACCCAATCACTGCCTCAGATATTCGATGCTGCAGACAAGTGGAATGTACTCCGTGCCGACAGGATCGGCGATGAGTTCGGTGTTCAGTATATCATCAAGGGCGGTGGCAATGAATACCAGCGGATCTCCGAAATGGCTGCAACAAAGGCCAGCTTTATCCTTCCATTGAACTATCCTGCGACTATGGATGTCGATGATCCCAACGATGCTAGGTTTGTTTCCCTTTCAGACATGAAGCACTGGGAACTTGCACCTTCCAACCCTGCCGCCTTTGAGAAGGCCGGGATTCCCTTCTGTCTGACTACGGCAGAACTCCGGGACCTGAAGTCCTTCTCTGCCAATCTGCGAAAAGCAATAGACAACGGACTTTCAGAAAAAAAGGCGATGGAAGCTTTGACTTCGACACCAGCCCGCCTTTTGGGGATATCCGACCAGGTCGGCAGTTTGGATGTCGGAAAGCTTGCCAACTTCATCATTACCTCAGGTCCTGTCTTCCAAGATGGGACGCAGATCCTGCAGAACTGGGTGCAGGGCATGAGATACGCTGTCAAAGAAGAAGGTTGGAATGATATTAAGGGGCTTTATGACCTCAGCGTTCAGTCTGCCAAGGGTACATCGACCTATGCGGTGGAAGTGAAGGGGGCTAATGCCGCCAACATCGTTGGAAAGGATACCGTCAGTGCACGATTCAGCCATGATGGGAAGATGGTAAAGCTGAACTTCTCGCCGGACAAAAAATCAAAGGGTCAGATTCGTCTGAGCGGCGTCAGCAATGGCGATAGCTGGAATGGATATGGTGAGGATTCCGTCGGCAACAAACTGACATGGACAGCCACGCCGAAAGGTCCTGTAATCGCCAAGGCAGAAGCTGAAAGAAAAAAACCTGTTTTGAAGCAGGGTAATGTGACGTATCCTTTTCTGCCTTATGGCTGGGAGGAAAAACCTGCACAGGAAGATCTGTTGATCCGAAATGCCACTGTATGGACAAGTGATGCGCAGGGGAAGTTGGAAAACGCGGATGTGCTTGTGAGGGGTGGTAAGATCATACAAGTGGGCAAGGGTATTGCAGATGCAAAGGCAAAAGTCATCGACGGCACTGGCAAGCATGTCACAGCCGGCATCATCGATGAGCATTCGCATATCGCAGCAACATCCATTAATGAAGGCGGGCAGTCGGTCACATCGGAAGTGCGCATCGCCGATAACCTCAATCCCGATGATATAAACATCTATCGGCAGCTCAGTGGAGGCGTCACCACCTCGCACATCCTTCATGGCAGTGCCAATACCATCGGCGGCCAGACGCAACTGATAAAGCTGCGTTGGGGTGCAAATGATGAGGAACTCAAATTCAAAGGGGCGCCCGGTTTCATCAAATTCGCCCTTGGGGAGAATGTCAAACGTTCATCATCAACTCAAGGCAATATCCGATTCCCCGATACCCGCATGGGCGTGGAGCAGGTGCTGGAAGATGCCTTCAACAGGGCAAAGGCTTACGAGCAGGAGATCAAGCGTGTCACTGCCGAACAGAAATCCAGGAAGGGTGCCGTAGTGGATCCTTTCAGCGTGGTTCGCCGGGATCTGGAGCTAGATGCATTGGTCGAGATCCTAAACCGCCAGCGCTTCATCACCTGTCATTCCTATGTGCAGAGTGAGATCAATGCCGCCATGAAGGTTGCGGATAAGATGGGCTTCACCTTCAACACCTTCACCCATATCCTGGAAGGATATAAGGTGGCGGACAAGATGAAAGCACACGGGGCCAGTGCCTCGACTTTTTCAGATTGGTGGGCTTACAAGATGGAAGTCTACGATGCCATCCCTCAGAATCCAGCGATCATGCATCGGGTGGGCCTGAATGTTGCCATCAATTCGGATGATGCCGAGATGGCCCGCCGCCTCAATCAGGAAGCAGCCAAGAGCATCAAATACGGCGGCATGAGCGAAGAGGAGGCCCTCAACATGGTGACGATCAATCCGGCCCGCATGATGCACGTGGAAGACAAGGTCGGAAGCATACGCGTCGGTAAAGATGCGGATCTGGTGATATGGAGTGATAATCCGCTTAGCATTTATGCTAAAGCTGAAAAGACCATCGTGGATGGAACCATCTATTTCGACCGTCAGAAAGACGAAGAGATGCGTGTCAAAGTGGCTGCAGAGCGCAACAGGCTTATCCAGAAGATGGGTGGGGAGAAGCGCATGGGCGGCCCGGTCACGCCGGCAGTTCCGAGCTACCAGTTTATGCACAATTGCGGAGACCATCAACACTCACATGGATTGCTGACCGTGGAAATGGATTGATACACCCCCAACCAACAAATCAAAAGCATGAAAAAGCAAAATATTCTGAAGTTCCCTGTCATCCTCTCGATCCTGTTGCTTGCATTTGCCGGTGCAGGAGCACAGGATGACGTTTATCCCGCCAAGCCGTATGCGGGACTGATGTTCATCCGAAATGCCACCATTCACGTCGGAAACGGACAGGTGATCGAGAACGGCACCGTCGAAGTGAACGCAGGAAAGATCACCAAAGTTGGCATCGATATCCCCATTCCCATGGATGATGTGAAGGTGTTCGATGCAAAAGGGAGGCATGTCTATCCCGGACTCATCCTCTCTTCCTCCAACCTTGGATTGGTAGAAGTGCCCACAGTCCGGGCCACTTCAGATGCTCGTGAGATTGGTGAGATCAACCCCTCCATCCGATCCATCGTTGCATACAACACGGATTCCAAGATCATCAACACCCTGAAAGGGAATGGCATCCTGATGGCCAATATCATACCGGATGGCGGTCTGATCAGCGGCTCCTCCACCATTGTACAACTGGATGCATGGAACTGGGAGGATGCAGCCTATCACATGGACGGCGGCATGCATTTCCGGATGCCGAGCCTTTTTGCCCGACCGAGCCGTTTCGGGGGCTTGCGCGGAATGGCTGAAGGGGGAGATCCGGTCAAACG
>CAJBPC010000093.1 GCA_903957405.1 uncultured bacterium
AGGTGACTGCGAATCTGAAGGAAGCTGGCGGCAAATATGGGAGCCTACGAACAGAAACTGCATATAAGGCGTGGTGATGCGGGTGATGTTGCAAAACAAACAGAAGCCCTATTACTGTACGGAGCATCACAACGTAAATGCAGAGGCTACATCCATAGAAAGCGAGTTGCCTTACTCCGGGAGATCTGCCGGTAATCTGTTAGAGGTACGCGCGAGTGCCAAAGAAGAAACATCATTCAGAGCAAAGAAAGCAATGGGTGTATGGTGCAGGCAGAAGTCAGCAGAAGCCGTAGTACTGCGGGATAGGAGCTTATGGAAAGATAAGAGCACTCACGCACGCAGGAAGGGCCGAATGTTAGGATTGGTGAAGGTATCAGGAAGTTTATGGTAAGGCGATAACAACACAAACTCATCAGTGAACTACCTGTATGGTGCTAGGGCGGTACCCGAAAGTAAAATACAGGAGGAGTTGAGCCGAGCCATGCAAGCAATGGGAACGACACCGGGAAGAAAGTTTTTTTTTAGTAGTATGCTGGAAGAAATATTAGACATCCGTAATGTACAAAGAGCTTGTAAGCAGGTAATTGCTAACAAGGGCGCTGGGGGTGTGGATGGTATGCAGACCGATGAACTTCGCGACTACCTAAATGCCAACTGGCAGGCATTACGCACTGATATACTTCAAGGCAATTACAAACCTCATCCTGTGCGGAAGGTAGAAATAACCAAAGCACAGGGAGGCACAAGAATGTTAGGCATACCGACTGTAAGAGACAGGTTGTTGCAGCAAGCAATTGCCCAATGGCTAAGCCCAAAGTATGAAGCAGCATTTTCCGAGTACAGTTACGGGTTCCGCCCAAGTCGCAACGCGCACCAGGCAGTATTGCAGGCGCAATGCTACTTGAATGAAGGTTACGAATACGTAATTGAGCTTGACTTGGAAAAGTTCTTCGACAAGGTAAATCACGACAAGCTAATGAGTTTGTTGGCAAAGAAGCTGGAAGATAAACGTACACTAAAACTGTTACGCAGCTTTCTGACCAGTGGAATCATGGAGGATGGCGTGACAAGCCCACGTACAGAAGGTACGCCACAAGGCAGTCCGCTTAGCCCGCTTCTGTCAAACATTGTACTAGACGAGCTGGATAAGGAATTATCAGCCAGAGGTCACCGCTATGTACGCTATGCCGACGATTGCAGTATTTATGTAAGAAGCGAAAAGTCAGCGCTTCGGGTAATGGAAACGATCACCGAATACATAGAGCGCAAACTGAAATTGAAGGTAAATCGTACAAAAAGTAAGGTAAGCCGTCCTAACGAGAGCACGCTTTTAGGTTTTTCATTCTACCGGGACAAAAGTACATGGGAGATACGCATTGCACCGAAATCAATGGAGAGCATAAAGAGGAAGATGAAGGAGCAAACACAGCGTAAGAACCCGTCGCCAACAAAGGATAAGATAAAGAAAATGGAAGCAGTGATCAGGGGTTGGGTGAACTACTTTTCAATAGCGAGGGCTAAAAGGAAGATGCAGGAAATGGACAGACTCGTAAGGACGAGACTACGGATGGGAATATGGAAACAATGGAAAAATACAAAGACGAAGAACTGGAACCTTCAAAAGTTAGGCATCAATCGCCAAAAGGCTTATGAATGGAGCAATAGCCGCAAAGGATACTGCCGGATAGCACATAGTCCAATTCTATGTGTGGCATTGGACAACGACTATTTTACCAGAAGGCGTTACATCGGTTTTGCCACCTACTACCATTGGAAAACAGAACTCCAACAAAAGTTATTCTAACAAACCGCCGTATGCCGAACGGCACGTACGGTGGTGTGAGAGGACAGGTAGGGAATTAATCCCTACCTTCCTACTCGATTTTTTGGAATATGCAGGAAGCCGACAATCCATGGTCAGTCATCGGGAGCAGGGAGGTCTATGAGAATCAATGGATTTCCCTCACGGAGTATGATGTGATCAATCCGGCCGGCGGGAAAGGCATCTACGGGAAAGTGCATTTTCGGAATGTCGCCGTAGCCGTACTGGCAGTCGATGAACAAGATCGCGTTTGCCTTGTCGGTCAATACCGGTTCACCCTCGACCGATACTCATGGGAGATACCAGAAGGTGGTTGCCCCATCGGTACCGATCCCCTGGAAGCCGCCAAACGCGAACTCAAGGAGGAGACCGGACTCGTGGCCTCTGAATGGACCCGCCTGCAAGAGATGCATCTATCGAATTCCGTCTCGGACGAATTGGGGATCATCTACCTGGCAAAAGGCCTCGCGCAGCATGAGGCTCAGCCCGAAGAGACGGAACAGATCGTCGTCAGGCATGTGCCCCTCCGGGAAGCCTATCGCATGGTCACGGAAAACATCATCACAGATTCATTGTCAGTCGCTGGCATTCAACAACTTTGGATACGCAAACTCGAAAAAGAGACAGCCATATGATACATGACGGAGCGGATAGAAAATCATCTTCCATTGTGATCGGCCGCCAGCCCGTGCTGGAAGCCCTCCGCGAAGGACGCGGCCTTGAAAGGATCTATATTTTCAGACAGGCCGAAGGAGATGTCATCCCGGAAATACGAAAGCTCGCCACGGAATTGCAGATACCGATCAACATGGTGCCTGTCGAGAAGCTCAATGGCATGTCGCGCGGGAACCACCAGGGTGTCGTCGCCATCGCGGCAGTGCTGAAATACGCTGACCTCGACCAGACGATCCAACAGATCGTTTCCGCTGGAAAGATACCGCTGTTCATCATGCTCGATGGCGTCACGGATGTACGCAATATCGGCGCCATCGCCCGCACCGCACTCTGTTGCGGGGCACAGGCCATCGTGATCCCCGACAAGGGCGTGGGGGCACTGAATGAAGATGCCGTAAAAGCCTCAGCCGGAGCCTTACAGAAACTCTCGGTTTGCAGGGTGGGCAGCCTGCTGAAAGCGATCGACTCCATGCACCTCGCCGGATTCCAGGTCTATGCCAGCGAGATGCGCGTAAAAGAAAAGCTGCAGGACATGGACTTCTCCGGACCATCCTGCATCGTGCTCGGCAGCGAGGACAAAGGCATCCAGTCTTATATCACCAAGTCCTGCGACCGGCGTTTCCGGATTCCCATGTCGGGGGATTTCGATTCCCTCAACGTCAGCGTGTCGGCAGGCATCATACTTTTTGAAGCCAGCAGGCAGCGGGAGTCAACCGCGCAACAACCGCAGCCATAAATTGACAACCACCCGTTTGAACGATGTGATCCATATCGTCGAGTGCCCCCGCGATGCCATGCAGGGCTGGCCGGTCCACATCCCCACGGATGTGAAGGTGGCATACCTCAATGCCCTGCTGAAGGCAGGCTTTCATACCCTCGATTTCGGTAGCTTCGTGTCTCCTAAATCCGTTCCGCAGATGGCCGATACCCGCGAGGTACTGGCGCAACTCGAATGGAAGGCAAGCCCGACGAAACTGTTGGCGATCGTGGCCAATACCCGCGGTGCCGTGGAGGCTGCCGCCTGCGAGGGAGTGGCATGCATCGGTTTCCCACTATCCGTGTCGGAGACATTCCAGCAACGGAATGCCAACAGCTCCATCGCAGGGGCTTACCAACGACTCTCGGAGATCGCGGTGATGGCCGACAACAACCATAAGGATCTGGTCGTCTACCTGTCCATGGCCTTCGGCAATCCTTACGGTGACGCATACGCTGAAGAGGACGTCCTCCGGCATGCCTTGCAATGCCGTGAAGCAGGCATCCGGACCATCTCGCTGGCCGACACCGTTGGCCTCGCCACACCCGGCCAGGTCGGCAGGCTTGCTTCCCTGCTCATCCGTGCAATGCCCGATGTGGACATCGGCGTGCATCTCCACGCCAGGCCAGGCGGTGGTGGCGAAAAGATTGAAGCCGCTTTTGACGCCGGTTGCAGACGCTTCGACGGTGCGATCCGGGGCATCGGCGGTTGCCCCATGGCAGGTGATGAACTCGTAGGGAATATCGACACCGTCTGGCTTGTAGGGCATTTCCACGGCAAGGGATCCCTGCCAGACATTGACATCAACACATTCCGCGACTGCATCCGAATGGCAGACGCGGTGTTCTCCGACTGATACCGGACTTAAAAACACATCATGGATTTTCACCTGTCGCTCACGCCGCAACCGTTGCCCGTCAGGATCGAACTGCGGGACCCGATACTCCTGTCAGGATCCTGCTTCACCGAACACATGGCCTCGCGGTTGAAGCATTTCAAGTTCCCGGTCCTCGAGAATCCCAATGGCATATTGTTCAATCCCGTCAGCCTCTCCCAATCCCTCATCCGCGCCGTCGATGGGCATCCATACCGGAGCGATGAGTTGTTCTGCGAGCATGGTCTATGGTCATCCTGGGATTTTCACAGCCGGTTCTCCGATCCGGATCCTCAGTCGGCGCTCGAAAGCATGAACCGGTCCGTTGCGGAGACCCATGCTTTCCTTGGACAGGCCAAATGGGCGATGCTCACACTCGGATCGGCATACGTGTACCAACTGGATGACCGGCGCATCGTGGCCAACTGCCACAAAGTGCCGGCAGCACGCTTCAGGAGAAGACTACTTTCCGTCGAAGAGACGATGAGCGCCCTCGACACCCTCGTGCACAGGTTGTTCCGCTTCAATCCTTCTCTTCGGTTGATCTTGACCGTTAGTCCCGTTCGACATCTTCGCGACGGGTTCGTCGAGAACAGCCGCAGCAAGGCCGTGCTCATTCAGTCCGTGCACCAGATGGCGGATAAATTCGACCGCATCCATTATTTTCCGGCATACGAGCTCGTGATCGACGACCTGCGGGATTACCGGTTTTATGCCGAGGATATGGTGCATCCCAATTACCAGGCGACCGGTTATGTGTGGGAGAAATTCGCGGAGTCGTCGATCAGCGGTGCGAGCCGTGAAGCCATGAAGGAGATCGACAAGATCCGGGCGGCCATGTCGCACCGCCCCCTTCATCCGGCATCGGAGCAGCACCGTCAGTTCCGGGAGAAGCACTTGCGAATGGCCACGGATCTGGCATTGCGGATGCCCTTCCTCGACCTGCGTGAAGAGATCGGTTTTTTTTCATCCTGATCGGAACGTCTTGAGATTCGCGGATGGGCAATCTCCGGATGCCGGGTTTCCTGCATGGCGATCTTGGTCTTCAAGGCATGCGGGCTTTTTTTCAGTAGCATCTGTTCGCTCAGCGCGCGCCTTCTGTGCGGATCCCCGTCTTCCCGACACGGCGACTCCCGGCAAGTCGCTGCATGGCAAGGGCCTTGCGGTCTCACGCGTGGCGTTTCTCATCCAAACGACGCATGACTGGCGTTGCAGCCGGATTTTCCCGGGGCAGGCGTCGTTCCGATGGCCGAAGCCTCGGGGTGGAAAAGGGTGGCATGACTTGGATGAAAGCGTTATTTGTATTTATTTTTATTGTAGATAGGAGGGACGTCATGAATCATCCGTGCCATGCGGATATGATCATCTCAGGCTTGCTGCATCATCATGCGGCGTGCTACGGATGCTGGCCGGCCCAGATGGGAGCATGCTCCAACCCCTGTGCCGCAGCGTGGAGCATGACGCCGGTCGACGAGCCATTTGCTCAGTGCATGCGGTCGCCCCTTGTCGCCATGGCCGACAGCACCGATGCTTCATGGGCGAGCCATTCTTTCCATCGGGCGCGGACTTTCGGTTTGTCCATGTAGGTGTCGGCGAGTTTTATGAAAAGGGTATAGTGGCCGGCCTCACTCTCCATGAACTTGCGGTAGAACTGCCGCATGTGCGGATCTTCAAGTCCCTCGCTGAGTCTTTTGAAGCGTTCACAGCTCCTGGCTTCTATCAAAGCGCAGGTGAGCAGTTTGTCAAGGAACCGGTCATCCGCCGATCCGCCTTTTTGTTGGAAGGCCAGCAGGGCGCTCACGTATTCGTCTTTGCGTTGTTTGCCGAGCTTCAGGCCGCGGCGTTCGAGTTCCGCCAGTACCTGTCTGAAATGGCCCCATTCTTCCGTCACGACCGGTGCGAGTGCGCGCACGAGCTCTTCCCTGTCGGGATGCACCGCAATGAGGGAAATGCAGAAGGTTGCTGCCTTCTGCTCGCAGTAGGCGTGGTCGGTCAGGATCTCGGCGAGCGACATGGAGGCGAGGTCGACCCACCTCGGGTCGGTCGGCAACTGGAGCCTCAGGATGGTGCGGATATCCTCTTCGTAAGGCATGGTTTTTTGATGCGAAAATACTCCGGCTTTCATTCCTTGCGAAGGGTTGTCTCCCTGAATTCTTTATTTGAGGGTCATTCCCTGATTTTTTGTTATTTTGGGCATCAACAAAAGTTTCATGCGGATACTGTATTTTTCAATTTCCATCATCCTGACAACGGGACTCATTTTTATACTTGATACCCGAAAGATACTGCCGGCGCCCCTCGGCAGGCTGCTGAGCCCGCAGGAGGGCATCTGGCAGAATGCCGAATCGGTTGATGCCGACCATGGCGCGGACCTGCGCTTCCCTGCATTGAAGGGCAAAGTGGAGGTATACCTCGACAGCCGGATGGTCCCGCACGTATTTGCTGAAAAAGAAAATGACGCATATTTCGTGCAGGGTTACCTGCATGCGCGATTCCGGTTATGGCAGATGGAGTTCCAGACCTATGCGGCAGCCGGCAGAGTGAGTGAGATCGTCGGCGACAAGGCCATTGACTTCGACCGCACACAGCGCCGGATGGGCATGGTATACGCTGCGGAGAATGCGTTGAGGATGATGGAAGCCGATCCCGCCACGAAAGCATCCTGCGATGCATACACCGCCGGCGTCAATGCCTACATAGAAACCCTGGAAGCATCCGAACTCCCGGTGGAGTACAAACTCCTAGGCTACAAGCCGGAGAAATGGAACAACCTGAAGATCGCACTGTTCACGAAGGCCATGACGAACGACCTCGCAGGCTTCGACCGCGATTTCGAATTCACCCACGCGCTTCAGGCGCTCGGTGAAGAGAACTTCAGGATGCTCTTCCCCGAGATGGCCGACTCTCTTTCCCCGGTGATACCTAACGGTACAGCATACCCGAAGCCGGCCATCCTTCCACAAGCCCCAGCAGATGTGGATTCCGCATATTTCCATCGTAAGGACAGTTCCATCGTCATGCCCGACTTCAAGCCGGATCCGTCGAACGGCAGCAACAACTGGGCCCTCGCGGGTTCCCGTACGAAGAGCGGTCGCCCTATCCTTTGCAACGACCCGCATCTGCGGCTTTCACTCCCTGCCATCTGGTTCGAAATGCAGATACACACGCCTGAATTCAACGCATACGGCGTGACGTTCCCCGGCATACCGGGCGTCGTGATCGGCTTTAACACCGACATTGCGTTCGGCTTCACCAATTCCGGACGAGACGTGAAGGACTACCATGAGATCCGTTTCCGCGACAATACACGCCGATCATACTGGTTCGACAGCGCATGGCGGCCTTCCAAAAACCGGATAGAGCAGATCCGCGTCAAAGACGGTAAAACCATTCAGGACACCGTCTCCTACACCGTCTTCGGCCCTGTCGTGTACGACCGCAGCATGCCCGGCAGGTCAACCGGTGGCCGCGCCTACGCTCTGAGGTGGGTGGCACATGACAGCTCGAACATCCTGAAGATGTGGCATCTCCTCCACCGTGCCAAAAACTACGATGATTACCTGGAAGCCATCGGGTTTTTCAATGTGCCCGGACAAAACATGATCTTCGCATCCCGGAATGGTGACATAGCGCTTTGGCAGCAGGCGACATTTCCGCTGCGGTGGAAGGATCAGGGCCTCTTCGTTATGCCCGGATCCGACAGTTCCTACATGTGGCAGGGGTACATCCCCAGGGAAGATAACCCACATGCGATCAACCCCGAACGGGGCTTCATCAGCAGTGCCAACCAGCGTTCCGCCGATTCCTCATATCCTTATTTCATACCCGGCAGTTATGATGTCTACCGCGGCATCATCATCAACCGAAGGCTCGCCGCCACGATCGACGCGACACCCGAAGACATGATGAAGTTGCAGAACGACAACTACAATGTCTTCGCGGAATATGCCCGTCCCGTCCTCCTGAAAAACGTTGATTCATCCGCGCTTGACCCCACCGCAAGGTATTATATGCGGATGTTCAGCGACTGGAACCTGCAGAATGACCCAGACTCGAAAGCCGCAACGGTTTTCTCCGCATGGTGGGATAGCCTGCAACAGGTGGTCTTCCACGACGACCTCAACACCACCGCCAAAAGCGTCATACGGCCGGACAAATTCGTACTCCTGGAAGGGCTTTTGCGGGACTCCGCATACCGTTTCATCGATGATCTGCGCACGCCTGCAAAGGAAGACCTTAAAAGCGCGGTTACGCTGGCCCTTCAAAAAGCGTCTTCCGCACTCGAACCCATCGACAAGGAGGGAAGGCTCGCATGGGGGAAGTACAAGAACACAAGCATCTACCATCTGCTCCGCAACAGCGTCCTGCCCTTCGCTCGCACGGGCCTCATGAACGGAGGCGGAGAACACATCATCAACGCCACCAAACACGACCACGGCCCGAGCTGGAGAATGGTGGTGCACATGACCACACCCATCGAGGCGTATGCCGTGTATCCGGGAGGACAAGATGGGAATCCCGGTAGTGCCAACTACGACAATTTCGTCGACACATGGACGAAGGGGGAATATTACCGACTCTGGTTCATGACGCCGGCCGACCGGACCAGCAATAAGATCAAATGGACGATGCGATTCCGCTCCTGATTCAAAAGCACATCTCAAAAAACTGACCATGAAGTTTCTATATACGCTCTTTCTGATCGCCATTCTCGGTTATGCATTGGGGTTATACCTTCCCTGGTGGAGCATAGGTGTTGCCGGTTTCATAGTCGCAGCATGGCTTTTCCCGCGTCCACAAGATGCATTCCTGGCAGGGTTCATTTCTGTGTTGGCGCTCTGGGGCGGACTGACGCTGGGACGCAGCATCGCCAATGACCACATCCTCGCACACCGGTTCTCGCAGATGCTCCTGCAGCGGGATTCGCCGCTACTGCTCGTGGGCGTGACAGCCCTTATTGGCGCACTGGTAGCAGGTCTGGGCGCTTTATCAGGGAGCCTCTTCCGGAACATGATCCGTAAGACAGAAACAGTAGCATGATCGCAGTTCAACCTTATTCAAAAGTGTTCATTGATCGAGCAATCGCTCCCATAAAGAGGAGCATGATCGCAATTCAACCCGTCAGTCTGCACGCCTGCCAGATGAAAAGTCCCATATTGATTTGGCTGATCTGCTGCGCGCTGCCCCTGCTATCGAGCGCCACACGCATCAGCGGGAAAGTGCTTACCGAAACGGGTTTCAGCATCCCTTTTGCAACCATCCTCGTGAAAGGGACCACTACCGGGACAACGTCAAACACCAAAGGGGAATATGTCCTGGACCTCACACCCGGGGAATACACCATCGTTTGCCAGCATATCGGTTACGAAAAGAAGGAACGGAATGTGACTGTCGCCAATGAACCGATCTACCTCAATTTCTCCCTGCGGCAAGAACAACTCACCATGCAGGAGATCGTGGTACGGCCCGGGGGGGAAGACCCCGCCTACGAGATCATCCGACAAGCCATCCGGCAACGCGGTTTTCATCAGAAGCAAGTCTCGGAATACACATGCGAAGTATATATCAAGGGATTGATCCGGCTTAGCAGTTACCCGAAGAGTTTATTCGGACAAAAAATAACCTTCGAAGACGCGGATACCTCAAAAGAGAAAATCATCTATCTCTCTGAGACGCTGGCGAAATTTGCATACGCCTATCCCGACAGGCAAAAGGTCGAAGTGATATCCACCCGGGTGAGCGGTCAAAGCAACAGCTATGGGTTCGGAAGTCCGCAGATGATATCTTTCTATGAAAACAATGTCGAGCTGTCACGCTCCCTCAATCCCCGGGGATTCGTGTCCCCGATCGCGGATAACGCCCTTCAGTTCTATCGCTACAAATACCTCGGAGCATTTTTCGAGGACGGCCGACAAATCAGCAAGATCCAGGTGACCCCCAGGCGCAGGTTTGAGCCACTCTTCAGCGGTGTCATCAACATCGTGGAAAATGACTGGAATATCCATAGCCTCCAACTCCGACTCAATAAGGAATCACAGATGGAATTCGTCGACCAGCTGCAGATCCAGCAATTGTATGTGCCTGTCACAAGGGATATCTGGATGCTGAAGAGCCAGACCATTCTGCCCATCGTCAGTCAGTTCGGCTTTAATGCCAATGGTCATTTCACATCGGTCTACTCAGGTTATGATGTGCAACCGGCTTTTAGGAAGAAATTCTTCGGCCGCACACTGATCCGCTACGACAGCGCGTCCAACAAACGCGGTCTCGCTTACTGGGATTCCTTAAGGCCGCTACCCCTGATCGCAGAGGAACTAAATGACTTTCGCAGAAAAGACAGCCTGGAGACGTTGCGTGAAGATCCCGCTTACCTCGACTCACTTGATAAACGACAGAACAAGCTGACCGCAATGGGCTTCC
>CAJBPC010000094.1 GCA_903957405.1 uncultured bacterium
CAGTACATCAACCCCTAAATGGCCGAACAAAATTTTCAAACAATTGGCAGTCTGAGGAATATTCAAGAACTTGTACCAACCCTACCATGCGGTATCCTCCTGCATGACAGATGGCACAAGTACAGTGACTTACCAGTCGCACGCACATAGCCATTCAAAAGCATTTCTTCCAAAAATTGACCATGACGAACATCACCCTCACCGCACAGCAGACCGAACTGATGGCGCAAATCAAAAAGTTCCTGGAAACACCCGGTGGCGGAGTATTCATCCTCAAAGGATATGCCGGCACAGGCAAGACAACCCTTTTGCAACAACTCGGACTTTCGCTTAAAAAAGAGAAAAAATCCTTTGTCATGTTGGCCCCCACAGGTCGTGCCGCAACTGTCCTCAGAGCACGTACCGGATTGGATGCACATACCATTCACAGCGAACTATATGTCTTCAGTAAAGTGGATGGCGAACCGGATGATGATATCGCAGAACCCGCAGCCGACCAATTTGGACAGATGCGCCTCATGTTCACTACCCGTACACAGGATCCCGAAGAAGAAAAACTGTACATCGTCGATGAGGCAAGCATGGTGAGTGATGAACCCGGCGACGACCTCAGCTATGCACACTTCGGCAGCGGTCATCTGCTGAGCGACCTGCTGCATGCCGTGGGAACCAATAAAATCATCTTTTCCGGTGACCCGGCTCAACTGCCACCCATCGGCAGTGTGGGCAGTCCCGCACTTAGCGAGGCATTCATGAAGAGGCAAGGCCGAACCGTTTTTTCTTACGAGTTATCAGAGATCCTCAGGCACAAATCAGATAATGAGATCCTAAAACTGGCCACGCGCGTTAGGTCTCTTACGTCACTCCCAGTACATCCCCAATGGATGAAACTCCCTGCAACCGAGACCGGACAGGTCAGCCTCCTGGGATATGAATCGATGAAAGATGCATACTTCAATCACGTGAATAGACACGGCTTCGACGATTCAATCGCCGTTTGCCACAGCAACCTCAATTGTGCGGACATAAACAAGTCTTTGCGACAAAAGCTGTATGGACTTCAACATGCACCATTGCGCGTGAACGACCTACTCATGGTGACTCAAAACAATCACCTGGTCCCCCTCAGCAACGGTGATTTCGTCACCGTCACATTTGTCGGAGAAAAAACATATCATATCGGCATGTGCTTCCTAAATGTTCGCGTCAGAGCCCAGCTCTCTGGTCTCGAACATGAATGTCTACTCTGCGAGGAGATGCTGTTCAATGGACACGCTAACCTAATGCATCAACAGCAGCGATTGATTATGATTGATTTCAGCAAGCGTATGAGGCGGCGAAAGATCAAACCCGGATCGGAAGCATACTTGATGGGCCTACAACAGGAACCTTACCTGAATAGCCTGCGGGTTAATTTCGGTTATGCGGTTACCTGCAATAAAAGCCAAGGGGGCGAATGGGCAAATGTGTTCTTCTTTCTCCATAAAGGAATGTATGTCATGCCACGCCCAAGCCTGGCCAGATGGTGGTACACGGGCATCACGCGGGCCAAAGAAAAACTCTACATATCTACGGACTGGTGGATCGGCTGAGTCACAAAACCTATCGCATCAGTCATGATTTTATCCTTCGGATCGGTCGCAACTTCACCGCTTTCAATTTCCCTTCCTTCTGCGACAGGATCTCGAATTCAAACTCACTGCCGACTCGTAAATCAGCTGCGATGGGAGATTGCCGTGTCTCGCGAAAATAAATATGTGCATGGGCATCTGTTCGCAGAAAGCCATCCACTCCCTGCTCGTTATCATGAAGAATCTTTTCCACCCTTCCTTGTACCTTCCCCACTGCCAAAGCCGCCATGCCCTCTCGCCAGAACGCCTCTAATTCGCGCAACAGCGTACTTGTTTGTTTCATCGCCGACACCGATGGTGACAGGTCTTCCATCTCCTGCAAGATCACAGTAGAAATACCCCATCCCTGTTCCGCGCGGACCAACTGCATGAGCCGATAGTGACGTTCCGACAGGTCCTTGTTGCCAAGCGCCTTGAGGACGCGGGCTGTCAACAACAACAGACCCACTTTGTATTCAAGATCTCCATGGCCGGCAAGCGCCTTCTTACAATGCATCAAGGCCTGTTCAAGGCGACCTTCGCCAAAGTCCAGCTCCGCGATCTCCTTACGTATGAACCATTCATCCTTTTTTTTCAATAAACCTTCCAAACCCTTTCTTGCTCCTGCCGAATCTCCGAGGTTTAATCGTGAGAGTGCGATCCGCCGCGCGAACCAGACATCATTGCCATAATGGAATCTTTCAAATGCGCCCAAGGCTTCTGTACACAAGGCTTCACAGTCCACATACCGCTCCAGGTTCTCCAGCGCCTTGGTCCGGGCTGCATACCAGATCTCCCTATCGGAGGCCAGCTCCAACTCCTTCTCCGCACCACGGACTATCCTTTTGGTCTTGAAACATACTGTCGAAAAAGCGGCAGGTTCGAACAATGCCGTCACACGATCCACCAATGCCCAGTTGGCACGCTGTCGCTTCCCCTCTGTCTTGATGAAAGTCTTTAGTACATTGACCACTACGGTATAGTTGAAACCTTCCATCTCCGAATGCATGATGGACAGCCATACTTCCATTCGTTCTGTCAACTTCTTCCTGTCAGGATCCTCCACTCCGCCCCATTCATTTTGCTCGTCGGATTCCGCTTCATCGTCGAATGGCATTGCATGTTCATCTTCCTCATCATGCTGTTGTTTTAGCAGCGCATGAAGCACCCATCCGTAGGCGTTGAGGATATTTTCATGCATATCTTCAGTCAACGGGATATCGTAGTTGTCCAACAAGGCAAAAGCATATTGCGACTGCTTGTTTTGCCGGAGGCAGCTCATGAGGTCCGCGATAAGGTAACCGTTGGAACCGATTTGAGCGGCTTCAAAATTGACTTTCTCCGACTTGAACAGGGCTAAAGCTGAGGCAAATTTTTTTTCCTTCAGGCGCGCCTTTATCTCCAGCGACAGTTCGTATAATGTCATCTTCACAGGTTTTTGAGTTCTTCGATGGAGCTTGCAATGTCGTCAAGCATCTTTTGGGAATTGCATTGCTTCTCCAAAGCTTTAACCCAGGTATAGTTGTCCATTGAATCATAACTAAAGTCTATGCAGGTTGATTCATTCCCGCGCTGGAATACGTATCGTTCTTTGAAATGATGGTGG
>CAJBPC010000095.1 GCA_903957405.1 uncultured bacterium
GATCTGTCCTTTTCTGTTTCCTGGACTGTTGCAGCCCTGTCTGTAACTATCTTGGTTTGTATTTGGAGCCACTAAGAATCGATCTGGCATCCATATTCATTAGGTCAGGGAGTGTGGTCTTCGGATTGCGTTCCATATAGGTACGGATGATCTGACGGCCGACGAAGAGGCTGATAAATCCAGGAGAGCCATCACCCAGTTCGATTGTCTTGGGACCGTCACTCATGTACGTTTTGAATTTCAATGGATCAGTCTCGTAGATCACGTTGTTTTCCGTGAGGTGCTGCCAGATCAATCCTTCGTTGTCTTCAGACCCTTTTAACTGGGTGGACGTATACCCGAACTTCAGGGTATCAGCGGTGAATGGCAAAAGTTTATCGAGCAGGTACATTCGCTTTCCCCTGTCGACCATATGGTCGAGAAAGGTCCTGTAGTTGTCGAGTCCAGGATAGAGGTCGTCGATGATGTTCTTCATGCAGTTGACTGAAATATACTCCGGCGTAAATCTGCGGGAGATATACATGGGATACATCAGCTGTCCTTCTCTGCTGGTATACAATGGCGATTCACTGCCCAAATGCAACTGCAGGCCCACCGCAAGTCCATCAGCAGTGATAACATCTCCGTATCCACCGGTCATGCCTTCTGCATACGCATCCAAGGGGCCTATGAAGGTATAGATGCGTTTCGGCTGTTCGTATTTCGGGAAGTAATGTTGCAGGTATCGAAGTCCCTGACGGATCTCTTCTGCCGGTTTTGTGAAATCACGGTAGATCGCATCAGACATTTCCATGATGGGGCGGTAGTCGGCCAGGAATGTTTTCAGTATCGTAGCCGTTAGATCGCCGGTATCATTTGGCGGGATGCCCAGGATCTGTTCGGCAAAGAGTGACGTAAATCCGGGATGTTTTTGGGAAAGGCTGTAGAATGATTTCCGGATATCAGTCGTGTCCATTCCGAAAAAAGCTCTTTCGAATCGAATGATCTCCACTTCGATGTTTATGTTCGATACGTCAGGAGCATCAGTATTGGGACTGCAAGCCGTCAGCAGGAAGCTCATGGATACGATGGCCGATAAGGTACGGAACATGTGCAGGTTGGTTTAATGTGTAAATGTCACCAAAAGATCCCAATTGTGAATCGCTCAGGTATTGAATGTAACAATGCGACGTTTTCATCTCTATACTTCTCGAATTGATTGCGGATCATACGCTGTATAATCCGGCGGATTACCGAATTTCGACGCATGAAAATCTACCTTGCTCAACAGAATTATCATATCGGTGACTTCGAGTCTAACACCCGACGCATCATCGAGGCGTTGAAGCGTGCTGAGGAGGAGGGGGCGGATCTTGCCGTCTTTACTGAGTTGAGTGTATGTGGCTATCCTCCGAGAGACTTTCTCGAATTCGAGGATTTCATCCTCCGATGCGAGGCTGCAGTCGATGAGATCAGGATGCATACCGCACATATTGGCGTCATCATTGGCGCCCCGGCCCGAAATCCCCGGCCACAGGGGAAGGATCTCTTCAACGCCGCATGGCTGTTGCATGAAAAGGAGGTCAAAGCCGTTGTATCTAAAACGCTTCTCCCCACTTATGATGTCTTCGATGAATACAGATATTTTGAATCCGCATTCGAATGGAATGTGGTTCCATTTAAAGGGCATAGGATTGCGCTTACCATCTGTGAGGATCTATGGAATCTAGGCGACAATCCACTGTACCGTATCTGTCCAATGGATGAACTGATGAAGCAGCAGCCTGATCTAATGATCAATATTTCCGCATCACCATTTGACTATGACCATGACGAGGATCGGAAAGAGGTCGTGCGGCAGAATGTCTTCAAATATGGATTGCCGATGCTGTATTGCAATGCCGTTGGTTCGCAGACGGAGATCGTGTTTGACGGCGGGAGCCTTGTCTATGACGATGCTGGCAGCCTGGTGAAGGAGCTGGGTTATTTCCGGGAGGATTACTGCATGGTCGACACAGATGCTTTGGTTTCAGGGACGAAGCAGCGAAGCGGTTCAAGCGCAAATGCGGCGGGTGATGCTTTACCCATGGAGAAGGACATGCGGGTGAACCGGATCGCAGACCCAGAGAAGATCATACCATACCTGACATCTTCGCATAACATGGGTCAGGTGCATGCAGCCCTCATCATGGGTATACGTGATTATTTTCAGAAGATGGGATTCCGGCAGGCCATCCTCGGTAGCAGCGGGGGGATCGATAGTGCCGTCACGCTGGCACTCGCCTGTGAGTCTCTCGGTCCGGAGAATGTAAGGGCCATCCTGATGCCTTCGACATTCTCTACCGGTCATTCTGTGGAGGATGCCCTACAGCTCAGTAGGAACCTCGCGAATCCACATGACATCATTCCCATCAAAGGGGTGTATGAAAGTTTCCTGGAGAGCCTTTCTCCGATCTTCGGAGACTCACCCTTCGGCATAGCCGAAGAGAATCTTCAGAGCAGAACCCGGGGCAACCTGCTCATGGCCATTGCCAATAAATTCGGATACATTCTCCTTAACACATCCAATAAAAGTGAACTGGCAACGGGTTATGGAACCCTGTACGGGGATATGGCCGGTGGTTTGAGTGTGTTGGGTGATGTGTACAAGATGCAGGTATATGCATTGGCAAAATATATCAACCGAGAGCGGGAGATCATCCCTGAGAATATCATCACCAAGGCACCATCGGCTGAACTTCGCCCTAATCAGAAAGACAGCGACAGCCTTCCTGAATATGATGTGCTTGACAAAGTGCTTTTTCAGTACATAGAGAAGCGGCAGGGCCCGCGCGAGATCATCGCCATGGGTATTGATGAGGCACTGGTGCGCCGCATCCTTCGAATGGTCAATGCGAATGAATACAAACGCAATCAGTTCTGTCCGATCATCCGCGTCAGCAGCAAGGCTTTCGGTGTCGGCAGGCGTATGCCCATCGTAGGTAAATACCTTGTGTGAATGAAGATATGAGATCAGACAGCGTTGATTTTTCGTAGCCCTTTTTTCACGTATTGCTAACGTCTGTCACCGAATTTGGCAGAATCATTGCAGTGAGATCGTCAGCCCATCAAACAATAGCACAGATCATGTCGCAAACAGCAGAAGATATCAGGCAACTGAATGAAAG
Source organism: uncultured bacterium (assembly GCA_903957405.1). Classification (GTDB taxonomy): domain Bacteria; phylum Bacteroidota; class Bacteroidia; order Chitinophagales; family Chitinophagaceae; genus Pollutibacter. The sequence continues at coordinate 3,147 of CAJBPC010000095.1, forward strand.
GATCGCCTCCGCCGCGGTATTCGTGGATCAACTTGAGGAGGAAATCGGAAAGGTCATCATGGGTCAAAAGCATATGGTGTCGCGTCTGTTGACGGGATTGCTCAGCAATGGTCATGTGCTTCTTGAAGGGGTGCCCGGACTTGCCAAAACACTCGCCATCAAGTCGATGGCGCAGGCCGTTTTCGGAAAATTCAGCCGCATCCAGTTCACGCCGGACCTGCTGCCGGCCGACCTGCTAGGCACGATGATCTACAATCCGCAGACACATGAGTTCGTGGTGAGGAAAGGTCCCGTATTCGCCAATTTCATTTTGGCGGATGAGATAAACAGGGCCCCTGCAAAAGTGCAGAGCGCCCTCCTCGAAGCCATGCAGGAAAAACAGGTGACCATTGGCGATACCACCTACCCCCTCGAAGAGCCTTTTCTGGTGTTGGCGACACAAAATCCTCTCGACCAGGAGGGTACTTATCCACTGCCGGAAGCTCAGCTCGACAGATTCATGCTCAAGGTGACGATCGATTATCCTTCCAGGGAAGAGGAGAAACAGATCATTCGTCAGAATGTCGAAGGGGCACAGATGCCAGCCGTTCGTCAGGTAGCGGACATACGACAGATCCTTGATGCCAGGACACTTGTAAGGGAGGTGTACATGGACGAGAGGATCGAGAATTACATTGTGGACCTCGTTTTCGCTACGCGTGACCCTTCGAGATACAAACTCAATCAGCTTCGACCGTTGATTTCCTACGGGGCTTCGCCAAGAGCCAGCATCAACCTTGCATTGGCAGCCAAGGCGGGGGCTTTCTTGCAGAAACGCGGGTTCGTCATTCCCGAGGATGTGCGCAATATCGTGCCGGATGTGATGCGTCACCGCATCGGCCTTACTTATGAAGCCGAAGCGGAGAACATCACGGTCGACAAAATCATCGGACAGATCATGTCGACTGTCCAGGTCCCTTGAATCGATAACGGCAACCAATAAACGAAAACTACATTGTTGACCACTGAAGAGATCATCCGAAACGTACGGGAGCTGGAGATCCGGAGCAGGAGGCTGGCATCGCATATTTTCTCGGGGGAATACCACAGTGCCTTCAAGGGCCGCGGCATGCTGTTCAAGGAAGTGCGCGAATACCAGCCGGGTGATGATACACGCTTCATCGATTGGAATGTTTCCGCACGTTTCGGCCATCCTTACAGCAAGGTTTTCGAGGAGGAACGGGAGCTGACGGTGATGCTTATGGTGGATATCAGTGCGAGTGGTCTGTTCGGGACGCTGATTCGCAGAAAGAAGGATCTCATCACGGAGATCTGCGCGTTGCTTGCGTTCGCTGCAATCAACAATAATGACAAGGTCGGCGCGATATTTTTCAGCGACCGGGTGGAATGGCATATCCCTCCAAAGAAAGGCAGGGACCATGTACTCTGCATAGTTCGTGAATTATTGACGGTCGAGCCTGAAAGAAAAGGGACAAACCTCTCGGATGCACTGCGATTTTTCCAAAACACAACCCGACAAAAAAGCATCGCTTTCATACTGAGTGATTTCATCGTTGGTGACTATGAGGATGCGCTCCGGATCTCCGCCAAAAAACACGATGTCACCGGTATTAAGGTCTATGACCGAATGGATATGCAACTGCCTGATATAGGCCTCATGCATGTGGAGGATTCGGAGACGGGTGAAGTGCGCCTCGTCGATACGGGTGATGCGATGCTGCGGCAGCAGTATGCGGAACGATTCCTCTCCGAGGACGCGGCATGCAAAAGCGTCTTCCTGAAATCCGGCGCAGACCTGCTGCATATGCGGACAGATGAAGACCATGTGAGGATTCTGAAACGTTTTTTCAAGGGTCGGACATAAATACTAATCATGCGTGCGCTCAAAAAGCGGTTTTTGTATTTTTCCTTCACGATCAGCATCTCGGCCGCTGTTTCGTTTTCCAGCCATGCACAAACCGCTGCGGGTTATGGTTTTCGCACAATGGTCGACAAGACCCGCATCCTGATCGGTGAGCCGTTCACGCTCACGTTCGTCACAAGTTCCGGAGTTGGCGAGGCTATTCCATCCCCACCTGCCTTGCCTGGTGGAGGGCATCACTTCGAGTTGCTGGAAGGCCTTCCGCCTGATACGCTTAGGAAGGAGGACATCCTCGAGGTATCGTATCGATATCGAATGACGAGTTTCGATTCTGGACATTGGGTCATTCCGTCTTTTAGAGTATCCATTGCCGGTAGTAAGCGAGTATCGATTTCAGACACGATCTGGATGGACGTCTCCATGCCTCCATTGACGGGAAATGACTACCATGACATCAAGGACATTGTCGAGGTCCAACCCGAAAGCAGTCGATGGGGAAGGCATCTGATTTTTTTTTCCGTCATCCTGCTGGTCGCGGTCATCGCAGGCTTCATCTTGTATCTAAAGAAAAAACAAGTGGAAAGTCCTCGATCTGCTTCCGGGCATGATCCATTTGGTCAGGCAATGCATGACATTGATTTGTTGTTGCGCGATCTTGAAACAGGCGATAAGGATGCAGGAAAAGTGCATATGGCGCTTCATGAATTATTCCGGTCATACCTGGAGAAATCCTATGGGATGCCGGCGATGTCCGCCAGTACCACAGATCTCTTGATCATGTTAAGGGAATTGGTGGACAGGCCCGAGATTGCGGGACATTTCTCGCCAAAAGGAGTTCATCCAGACAGGCGGTCCGTGGATGTCATTTCCGCAGTGGCGGTTTTGCCCAAGGCAAATGACTTGTCCGCAGTGGCAGAATCCCTTCGTATGGCCGATGCCGTGAAATTTGCGAGATACAGGCCAGGTAAAGAGGATACGTTGCGTTCAATCGATCGGGTAAGATCATTCATAGTGCGAGTACAAGAAAAAAGACAATGACATTGCTGATAAGATTCTTTCAGGAAGTCGAGTTCGCCCATCCTCAATGGCTGTTCCTGCTATTGGTCATACCGATCATGGCGGGTTGGTATGTCAGTCGCACCCGTTTGCAGTCACCCACCCTTTTGGTCTCCGCGTTGCATGGATTTGATGCCCCGATTTCGTGGAAGAGATCCCTGCGACATGTGCTGCCCGTCTTTAGGATTTTTGTCGTGGCTTCTCTCATCTTCGCTTTGGCAAGGCCTCAATCCCACCTTGACTTGCAACGGGCGGAGGGCGAGGGTATTGACATCATTCTTTGCTTAGACGTCAGTGGGAGCATGCTTGCTCAGGATTTCATGCCTAACAGGCTTGAAGCGGCGAA
>CAJBPC010000096.1 GCA_903957405.1 uncultured bacterium
AGCTCCGGGAATGAGCGCAATGCCTGCATTCGCCATTTGATGGCATCAACCGGTTCCGCAAATCCATACAGACGCTCATCTTCCTCGATAGCGGTTTTCAGGACGATCGCCTTTTGAACCCATGCTGAACTTTCGATGGCTGATTCTATTTCTGCGGCCTCAACCCGATGTCCCCTGATCTTCAACTGGTGGTCGATACGCCCGAAATATTCAAGATCGTTGTTTGGTAGCCATTTTGCCTTGTCTCCGGAGAAATATACGGTGACACCGTCCAGGAACGTAAGTGTTGAGAACTTTCTGGCTGTTTGATCGCTGTCATTCAGATACCCCCGGCTTACTCCTTTTCCCGCAACGACCAGCTGGCCCGGAATACCCTGTGGCAATGGATTTCCATAATGGTCTATGATATACACCGACAGTGATGGAATGGCCCGACCAATGTTACTGGTAGTGTCCATCAGAGATTCCTTGTCCAGTGATTTGGCGGTCACATGAATGGTCGTTTCGGTGATTCCATACATGTTGATCAATGCTACGGAGGGAAACCGCTCTGCAAAATCCATGAGTAAGGATGGGGTCAGCTTATCCCCACCGAATATTACTTTTTCCAATTTCAGGTCTTTTTCCTCGTATCTGTCGATCAAAAGGTCCTTGACAAGATAGAAGACCATCGGGGTCTGATTCAAAATCGTGACGCCTTGACTGTAAATGATATCTGCAAAGTTGTCAAGGTCCTTCACTTCGTCTTCAGACAGGACTACAAGTTTACCTCCATGGAGCAAAGCCCCCCACATTTCCCAGACGGAAAAATCAAAGTAGTATTGGTGGAACATCGTCCAGACATCCTTGTCCGACATGTCGATGACGGGGTCTTCTACCAAAAGACTGAGTACGTTGCCATGGGTTACCTGAACACCTTTCGGGGCTCCTGTGGTGCCTGAAGTATACAGAATATAGGCAATGTCATCTCCGGAAGTGGATACTTCAGGAGCATCAGCAGGCATTTTATTGAAACTCATTGGAATGACTTCAATGCCTTGGATGACAGCATTGTCATGGCTTATCAGTGTGGAACAGGCTGCATCGCCCAGCTGATGCATTTTTCTGTCTGTGGGTAGATCCGGATCCAGCGGAAGGAACGGAGCACCTGACTTCAATACTGCCAGGATCGCAATAACCCTCGACACACCCCGCTCGAGTTCCAGGGCAACAGGCCTGGTTTTGTCGGTCTGTTGACCCATCAATTGCCAGGCCAAATGGCTGGAGGCATTGTCCAGCTCTTTGTAAGTCCACTTTGCTTCTCCCTCAACCAGTGCAATATGATCCGGTCGTTTCTCAACGATCGCATGGAAGGCTTCTGTAAGATTTCGGTGCTTTCTGTTGCCTTTCACTCTTGGATCATGGGCCAGTGAGGACTTGGGCATGTTTTTGAGATGGTGCATTTCCTCATGATCCAGTAACGGAATATCCTTTATGAGATATTCCCCTTTGATCACATGGAGTAGTATGTTTCGCCAGGCGTTGATCAACGATCCAGCCGTTTCTTTTCTGTACAGATCCGTGTTGAACTGCAGCGTCAATTTCAGGGTGTCACTCTGCGATACCATGAAATTCAGGTCGAACCTGCTCACTTTTCGATCCATGGGTATGTCATGGAATGCAAATTCGCCGAAATCCAATATCGGGTCCTCGTTATTCTGGAGAGCCAGATAAATGTCGAAGAAAGGCGCATGGGCCGGGTCATGCTCGAGATCCAGGTTTTCGACAAGTAGGTCGAACGGATATTCCTGGTGAAGCAGGGACTTCGTCAATTGATGGTGTACGGAGCTCACGTATTCATGAAACTTCAGACTACCTCTCAACTCGGTCCTAACGACTATATTGTTGAGATAAAAACCAATTTGCTCTTCCAGCATTGGATGATTTCTTCCGGAAACAGGAGACCCGGTGGTGGTATTATTCAAGCCGGAACAACGGTGGATCAATACATGGAGCGCCGCGTTCAGCAACGCGAAAAGTGAAACGCCTGCAGACCTGCAATATTGGTGGATCAGATTTGCATCTCTTTCGGGGATTTCAGTGCGTATGGTTGAACCGTTGAATGTCCTCCATGAAGGACGTTTGTGATCGCCCTGTATCACTGTGGGGTCATGCGTTTCGCTCAACAAGGATTCCCAATAGATCCGTGCGTCGGAGAGTGCAGTCACCCTTTTCTTCAACCATGCGCTGTAGTCCTTGTATTGAACAGGCAGTTCGGGCATTCTTTTCTTCCCGCTTTTCAACCATGATATGGCATCCGA
>CAJBPC010000097.1 GCA_903957405.1 uncultured bacterium
ACCTTGGTCCCCTCTTCCTTACCAATGATGCCGGCTTTCTTGAGTCCGAGGAGGGTGGCGATCACTGCGACCATGCCAATCAGTAACCAAATCCATTTCTTTTCCATTGTTCCTGTTTTCTATAACTGAAGAAAATATGTTCCAGCAAGTTTGACTTCGCCTTTTTGTCTGAAATGTCAGATTGCTTTGTGACTTTGGTTCCATCAAAGCCTCAATCCTTTTCCCTTGTAGAATTCCAGCACTTTCATCCGGAAGACATAATCGTACTGAGCTACCAGACGATCAATCTTGGCCCTTGTGAGGTTGTTCTGGATCGTCAGCCATTCTATAGTCTGCATCACTCCGATTTCATATCGCTTTGAAGCCAGCTCGAAGGAGCGCTCGGCTGTCCGAACAGCTTTTTCCCTGGCCTGGAAAGTCTGGTAGGCTCCGATGGCCGATTGATATGCTGTATAAATATCCTGTTTCAAACGCAGGGTGTCCTGTTCTATGGCAAGTTGTTGCCGGCGGATATCAAGTTTTGCCCGTTCGATGTTCGCGCGTGACTGCCATCCATTCAGGATGGGTATGCTGATGTTGATTCCCAAGCCCTGTCCGAACTGGTCACGAAGTTGCTGACCATAGCCGTTCCACAACTCGCCAAATCCCTTTTTCGAAGTCATCAGTGTGCCTGTAGGCGAATAAACCGGAAGGATTGCCGACCCGTTTCTCACGTATGTGCCCGTCGCAGACTCGCCTGTGATATTAAAACCGGTGTTTTTCTGGAAGAACTGATTGAAGTTCGTATTAAGCTGTGCGAATGCATTGATGGAGGGGTATAGCTGGCTTCTCCTGACTTCCAGAAGCTTCCGGGCGGCCTCCTCACGAAGGTTGTTAGCCCGGATCTGAGGCTGGTTGGTCATGGCCGTACCGAAAATACCTTCGGGGTCCTGCTCGAGTATATTATCCACCGGAATGCGTTCGACTGGAGGCGTATCGATATCGAAGGGGATATCGGCCGGCAGGTTTAGCAAGGATTTCAGTGTCAGGAGTTCCAGTTGCAATTGGGCGTTCGTCTGAACCACGGTCGCGCTGTCCCTTGCCTCCGTCGCTTCCAGCTCGGCTGCGTTTAGTTCGGGCAAGGTTCCTGCATCCACCAGTTTACGGGTATTGGAGAGCTGAGACTGCGTCTGCCGGAGGACGATTCGGCTAAGCTCCAGCTGCTCTTTGCTCAACAGGGTTCGGAGATACTGGTTTGCAACATTCAGTCCGATATCATTTCGGATCTTATCGACTGATGCCTTCCCGGCCTCCACGGTGATGCGGTTGGCTTCTATCTGCTTGCGCAGGCTGCCGAAGTTAAAGAGCAAAGCGTTCGACTGAAGGGAGATCTGTTCGAACATCGCCGAGCGCGAAACAAATATATTGGTCGTCCTGTCAAGTGTACGTCCAAAGGAAAAGCCATGATTGAGGTTGCCATTGAGGGTGGGGATGCGTTGCATCTCGCTTTGCTTCAGGGTGATTTCAGAAGCAAGGATATCCACTTCAGACTGCCTCACGGAGATATTGTTCTTCATGGCGTATTCCACGCAACGGCGAAGATCCCAGGTTTCAGGCACCTGGGCCTGCAACTCTGCGGCAAAGAGAGACATGAAAATGGTTCCTATGAAGGCTGATCTGATCTGTCTCATATGTTTTTACCGATTAAAACCGGACATTGGTGTGAAATGCAAAGATTCAACCAAAATCGGGTTCAACAAAATCACTTGTCACAGGTTAACGCCGTCTGCACTTATAAAACAACACTGTTCACCCTTTCAGCGGCCTTTTACCGGTAGCAAAATAGATTCCTACAAAAGCCGCCAGTACTGCCAGGGCTGTAACAGCGGTTGCCGGTTTGTCATAAGCGATGCTGAATGCCACGAACACATAGGCTGCGATGAACAGGATGGGCATCAGTGGATAAAGCCGCATTTTATAGATCTGGCTGTCATCCTCGCCTTTCATGCGCTTGCGTAATATGAAGATCGTCGCTGCGGAAAAGGCCATCCCGATGCAGTCAAGAAAGATCGTGAAACTGAGGATCTTATCAAAAGTATCCAAAAAGAAAAGAATGCCAATGCTGAGCAGGGCATAGACGGTAAGGCTCACGGTCAGCACATCCTTTTTTTCATCTTTCTTGCGGAAGATAGCCGGTAAAATCCCATCCTCACTCATGGCAAACATCACCCTCGGATTGCTGAGCAGGATGACATTCACATAGGCCAGCACTGCAAAAAAGAGCAAGAGGGAAAAAATATACCGGCCAACAGGACCAAAGATGCGCTCGGCCACGATGGCGGCGATTCCTTTGCTTGTTTTCAGTTCCTCAAATCCGATGACCTTATAGTAAGAAAAGCTTACTGCGAGGTACAATGCAATGATGACCATGATGCCGATGAAGATTCCCCGGGGTAAGTTCCGGCGGGGATCGCGGATCTCATCACCGAAGTTGATCGTCTGCTGATAACCGCCATAGGTGAAGCAGACCGCCACCAGCGCACCGCCAAAGGATGTGATGTAGTCTGTCCAGGTATAGGCAACCGGCAACGCTTCAGCAACGACTGAGGGGGTGTGGTGATGCTCCGGGAAGAAGAGCGCCGTGATGAGCAACAGGATCATGCCGATCTTCACCGACATCAGGATGTTCTGCGTCTTCGAGCTCATCCGCAGTCCCATGAGGTTCACGAAATAGAAAAGAAGGATCGACCCCATGGCTATGAGGGACTTCATCAGGTCGGATGGCGGCTTTGCAAAGATTGTTTCAGACAGGTATTCACTGCCGATAAGTGCGACCGCCGCAAGCGAAGCGGCATTGGAAATAAGTATGATGCAGTTGATGGCAAAAGCGACAGAGGGGTGGTACGCTTTCGCAAATATCCTGTAATACCCGCCGGTGACGGGATAGCGGGAACCGATCTCCGCATAGGTCAGTGCACCGCAGAGTGCTATGACGCCACCGAAGAGCCAAGCCGCAAAGAATACCGTCGGAGTGATGGCCGCCCTGGCGGAGTCGGAAGCAGTTCGGAAGATGCCCATTCCTATGACCAGTCCAATGACGATCATCGTGAAGTCGAAAAGCGAAAGCATCGGTCTGTTGGCTGATCTCATGCGTGATATCAATATTTCATGAAAATAAGTATTTAACGTCTCTTGCTATTTTAAAGACGATTGGCATTATGCATTATATTGATAATACCGCACTTAAAATGGGAAATACTTCCATCTAGACCGGCTTGTACCCGGGTATTTCAGGTGCATCTTGAGGATACTCAGGGATGAATAAACATTGATACGTGGAAAACTTTCGATGTAAAATTCGGGAAGTTCGACATTAATGATACACCTTCACCGCCCATACGGTTGGGTTCCACAGGACATGTGTTACCCATTAAAAGGGAAGTCCGGTAAAATTCCGGCGCTATCCCCGTAGCTGTAATGATCCTTTCCGCCTCTTTCGGAAAAACAGTCTGGACCACTATGCCACTTTCCCTCTAACAGGGGATGGGAAGGCCGCCAGACTGGGATCGAGCCAGAAGACCTGCCGCATGGGACATTATCAACGGGCTTTCGGGAGAAAAGCCGGAGATGGCATCTTGTGCCCTTAAGGTACTGTGCATTTCTACCAGCTTCCGGGATCCTCATTGTTCAATTTTAAACCTTAAAGGACATGAACAAGGGATTGCTATTCCTTCTTTTTACAGTTTCATCGGCTGGCGTGAACTACGCCCAGACAGACACCGCGACCAAGGCACTCGACGAAGTGACCGTGACGGCAAATCGTTTTCCGCAAAAACAACAAACAACGGGTAAGGTGGTGACCATTATCCCCCGAAATGTCATTGACCAAGCCGGAGGGATGACCCTCACGGAGCTGCTGAGCCGACAGGCAGGTATCTTCATAGCAGGTTCCAACAACAATGCAGGCACGAACCAAGACGTTTACCTCCGCGGGGCAGCAACCGGCAACACCCTCATCTTGCTCGACGGAGTGCCGATGTACGACGTATCCACCATCAACAATACTTTTGACCTGAATCATCTCCCACTCGAAAGCATCGAACGCATCGAGATCCTAAAAGGTGCACAATCGACCGTATACGGATCTGATGCCGTAGCAGGAGTGATTCATATCATCACGCGCAAAACCGAAACAAATCCCGTGACGGTTTTCGGGTCGGTATCAGGAGGATCATTCCATACCCTGCGTACAACGGCGGGTATCCGTGGTCAGGTGAAGAAAACAAGGTACCAGTTGCAGTATCAGGACAACCGCTCTGGGGGATTCTCGGCTGCATTTGACAGCAGCTCCAAAGGGGATTTCGATAAGGATGGTTTTCGTCAACAGGTTTTGTCTGCACAGGCAGGTACACAGATCGGAAGGAATTTATCATGGCAGGCCAACGGGTTGTACGGGCGCTACAAGACCGATCTGGACGGCGCTGCCTTCCGTGACGAGAAAGACTTTACCGCAGAAAACACGAGCCTGCAGGCAGGCACGGGGCTCATATACAAAAAGGATGGATACAGCATTCATTCTAACTACCAGTACAGTTATCTGAAACGTGCCTATCTGGATGACTCCATATTCATCGGGGGTTTCTCGAAATTCAGCAATGAATCTTATGAAGGGATTTCACACTTTACAGAACTGTATGGGAAATTCCGCATCAATAAGCAGATTGATGTTTTGGCAGGCATGGACCACCGGATGTACAAAACCGACCAGTCGTTTTATTCCATCAGCGCCTGGGGACCATATGAATCGAACCTATCCGCGGACACCGCCAGTGTTCGCCTGACAAGCGCGTATGCATCCGCTTTCTGGCAGAATGGGAAGGGTTTGCATTTGGAATTGGGTGGACGGTATAACAGACATTCCCGTTTTGGAGACAACTTCACGTTCACGATCAACCCATCCTTCCTGCTGAATGACACATGGAAGTTCTTTTTCAACCTGTCATCCGCCTTCAAGGCCCCATCGCTTTACCAGTTGTACGATGCATCAGTCGGTCAACCGGGACTAAAGCCTGAAACTTCATTCACAAGTGAAGCCGGTATGCAGTACAGATCCCGCAACCGCGCTTTGCAGACAAGGCTTGTCTTTTTCGCAAGAGATATCCGCGATGGAATCGATTTCAATTACGTGGATTACCGGTACTTCAATTACAACAGGCAGCGTGCAGGGGGTATCGAACTGGAAACTGAATATCAAAGGAAGAAATGGAGTTTCAGCCAGCAGTATACTTTCACCGTCGGTGAAGTGAATACGGTGAAATACCGTTATGACGCCTCCACGTACAGTTATGTGCCGGAAGGAGACACCACCTACAACAACCTTTTTCGTCGCCCCAAGCACTCCCTGAATCTGAGTGCAGGCTATCAGCTCACTGAAAAATTGTTCGTGAGGATCAATGCCAGATTCATGGGCATGCGATATGAGCCAAGATTTATGGACAGTCCGATAGAACTTGATGCTTACCAGATTGCCGATCTGTATGCATCGTATGCTTTCATTCCTGCCCTCAGGGTCTTCGCAGACGTCAGGAATATCTTCGACGCCCGCTATTTCGATGTGGCTGGATTCAATACGCGAGGCAGGACATTTATGACCGGACTATCCTTCAGCTTCCATGCCTTTAACGTGAAGCGTATACATTTGCCATTATGAACTTCAGCATCGACGAACTCATCACGGTCACCTTCACCCTATTTGCGGTGATAGACATCATTGGATCGATCCCCTTACTGATCAGCCTGAAAGAGAAGATGGGCGGCATCCGAGAATTAAGGGCCACCCTGATCTCCGGAGGGCTCATGATTCTCTTTCTACTGACTGGGGAGAAGTTCCTGAAGATTTTGGGACTCGATGTGAAATCCTTTGCCGTCGGTGGTTCTATAGTCATATTCATCCTCGGCCTGGAGATGGTGCTAGGCCATGAATTTTTCAAATCCGAAGGCGACCCCAAATCAGGCACCGTGGTACCCATCGCATTTCCATTGATCGCAGGGTCAGGAACGCTCACGACCGTGATCTCACTGCAGGCCAACTATAACGTTTTGATCATGTTGTCAGCGATCCTCATTAACCTGGTCATCGTGTTTGTCACACTTCGATCGCTTAATTTCATAGCGAAGATCTTAGGTGACGCGGGGCTGCTGGCGGTCCGCAAGTTCTTTGGTGTGGTGTTGTTGGCGATCGCCGTGAAGATTTTTGCAACGAATGTGGGAGGATTGATCAAATGAACACAAGCGGAACTGCAGCGAAAACCGCTAAAACACTAGTGAAAGCATCACCGGCAGTTTCAGCAAGTGAGGAGATCTGATCCAAGTTGGTAAGGATAAGCATCCCTATTGGGATTGAATCATTTGCTCAAGGGAATTCATTCCCATCGCGAGGATCCTGACCCCGCATGCCGTATTTCAGCGATACGGATTCTGTGAACGTATGGTATGAAAAGCGACGGATGGCAGGTGCCACGGACAATAAATGTCATACCACCAAAGGATCGATACGCGACCCTGTTAGAAGAAATGGGAGGACCGTCACAAAGTTTCTGAAAATGGTCGCTTCGTTACCGACGAAGGCATAAAGGTGTGTTTGCTGAAACATGGCTGATAAAGCCGGTAAGGAGCGAGAGGATCATCGATTTTATGAGTAAGATAACCACGCAAAGGGAATTAGCGGGTTTTCTTGCCAAAAGTCGATATTTCACGTAGTTTTGCAATCCCTTGACAGAACAGTATCAAAGGCACAGGGTCTCGTAGTACAATGGATAGTATAAGGGTCTCCGAAGCCCTGGATTCAGGTTCGATTCCTGACGAGACCACAACTCAATCCCATAACCCCTTCATTTTGAAGTGGTTAACGCATGCCATTCGGGTTTGCTGGCAGTTTTCAGACAATCATAGTGAAAGCCTCCCCTTACA
>CAJBPC010000098.1 GCA_903957405.1 uncultured bacterium
GCAGCGAATTGAACATCATCCGGAAGCGGCTTTCGGTACCGACGAACTGGCGCGTCTGCAGCGATTGCTGCCACTGGAACACTTTTTCGGCATGCGCGCTGAGCTGGTAGCGGACCTGCCCCTCGCTGTCGGGGATATCCTGCAGGATGCGTTTCTGCACCCAGTTGAGCAGGTGTTTCCGGCTTCGGCTCTGTTCATCCTCTCCGAAATCGATGCGTGCCTCCTCCAGGTCTTCGGTGCCGTCATCCTGCTGCGCGAGGGTGTCTGCCAGCATCTGCACGAGCCGGGATTCCTCTATCACCATCTTTTTCTGCTCCTTGAAAACGGCGTACAGGAACGGCAGCACCCAGTGTGCGTTGCGCATGCGCAGCATCTGCAAGGCGGGTGAGCCCGATAGGAGGAAGGAGATGTCTTCTGATGTCATGTTTCATTCTGCCCGGGTATCGGGACGTCGTGGTCAGCACCGGCCCGAAGCAATAGGCGGCAATTTACGCAAAGGAGTGGAATAAGGGAAGGCCTTTCCGGAGACGCAGACGCACTGCCGTTTGCAGGCCTTATCTGACAGGGCGACTCCGCACCGGTGGTCCATGCCTATGGATGGGAGGCATGGTTCACCGCTGAGGAAAGGAGATCAGACAGATCGCTTCGCTCCTGAAGTCACGCCCTCGAGGCATTGCTTACCGAATATCCCTGACAGGGACGGGATCCATATCGGTGAACTCCTGGTTCTCTCCGGCCATGCCCCAGATGAAACCGTAACTCGACGTGCCGACACCGAAATGCATGCTCCAGGGGGGGGATATGACCGCCTCGTTGTTCGCCATCACGAGATGCCTCGTCTGCTGCGGCTCGCCCATGAAATGCATCACACGGTGGTCTTCATGGACATCGAAATAGTAGTACACTTCCATGCGCCGCGTATGGGTATGTGGCGGAACGGAATTCCACACGCTGCCCGGCTCGAGCACCGTGATGCCGAGTACGAGCTGGCAACTGCGGATGCCGTCTTTATGGATATACTTGTAAATGGTGCGTTTGTTGGATGTGGACATGTCCCCGAGGTTCACCGGAGAGGCTTCTGTGCGGGTCATCATCCGGTTCGGATAGGTGTGGTGGGCGGGTGCCGACATCAGGTAAAACATCGCGGGTGCGTTCATGTCATCGCTCGCGAAGCTGACGTCCTTCGTGCCCTTGCCAAGGTACAGGCATTCAAGCCTTTCCAGGCTGTACGAGCCGGTATCGGTGACCACTTTGCCGGACCCTCCGACGTTGATGATGCCCAACTCACGGCGCTCCAGGAAATAGTCCGCCTTCAGCTCACCCGGTAATGGGAGCGTGAGCACACTGCCGGAAGGCACTGCGCCGCCGATGATCACCCTGTCGTAATGAGAGTAGGTGAGGTTGATGCAGCCGGGCTGCATGAGTTGCTGCAGCAGGAAATGGGTCCTTAGTGCGGCGGTATCCATCCCGCCTGTCTCGGCAGGGCTGTGTTGAAATCTTATATCCATGGTGGTAAGGGTTCTATGACCGGCGAATGTACGACCTGTTCATCACATCTCCTTTCGAAAACGATTGCGAAATGACCCGACTACCGAAGTTGCGATCTGAAGAACTCCAGCATCCTTCCATGCATCTCTTCTGAAACCTGCGCATAGCCTTCGCTATCAGTGAGATTCCTCCGTTCGGCGGGGTCGCTTTCGTAATCATACAGTTCGCGGCCCACGACGGCGGATGCATCGAAGGGACGGTCGCTCCGAAAACCATTCTTCATCCAGAGCGTATAGCGATAGCGCTCTGTCCTGACGGAATACCCCATGACTCCGATATCTGCATATCCGAGGCGTCCGGTCTCCGAAACGAGCCCGCTGCGGGGGTACTGGCTGACGGCATAATCCTTGACCCTGACGGCGGTATTGCGCATGACCGGCACGAGGCTCACACCCTGCAGGCTGCCGGGGATGGTGAGGCCGCCGAGCTCGCAGAGGGTGGGGAAAACATCGATCAATTCAGTAGGAGACAATGGGGCGGATGCCCGCATGCCGGGTGCGGAGATGATGAGTGGGGTGCGGGTCGCCTGGTCGAAATTGGAATGCTTACCCCACAGACCGTGGTCGCCGAGGTGCCAGCCATGGTCGCCCCATAAGACGATGATCGTCTGCTCACGGAGCTGCAGCGAGTCGAGTGCGCGGAGCAGGACCCCGACGTTCGCGTCCATGTAGGAGATCGCCGCATAGTACCCGTGCAGGAGTTCGCGCTGACGGTCTGCGGTCAACGGGATGCCAATGCCGTTATCCTTCGCCGCGATGATCCCTCCGGCGATGTCGGTATGGCTGCGCAACTCGCTGCCATGGTGCATCGACATGGGCGGTGCGAGATCGGGCATTTCCTGGTTGCCGGAAACAGACATCTGCTCACGGCGGTAAAGATCCCAGTACTTTGTAGGCGCCACGAAGGGCAGATGCGGTTTTTGGAGCCCAACGGCGAGAAAGAACGGCTTCTCCCCCCGGCTCAGAGAAGCCATGATATCCACCGCCTGCAACACATTGGCTCCGTCGGAATAGGCATTATCAGGCACATCTGCCGACTCCACAGAGGGATTGACGCGCTCCTGCACATACTCCTTTGCCTTCGCAGCTGTCAGCCCTTTCGCGGCTGCCTCCTTCTGGTATTTCTCCGTCAGCTGCCGGATCGCCGGTGATTGGTACCACCCCTGTGCGGGATCGGCATACCCTGCCGCTTGATATTTGACGTCGGTCTTGTGAAAGGGCACGGACCATGATGGCTTGTCAAGGTCGGCATCCACACATAGCGGGTCGAAGATCTTGCCAATGCCTTCGGTGACATAACCCTGTTGGGAGAGATATTGAGGGATGGTGAGGATGTCGGGATGGGCACTGCGCATCTGCGTCCTCAGATCCCACACCCGCGTGTGATCCGGTCGCATGCCCGTCATGATGCTCGCCCTCGACGGTCCGCACACGGCCTGCTGGCAATGGTTCTGCATGAAGACGGCCGCATCGCCGGCGAGCCTGTCTATATTGGGTGTCTTTGCCACCCCACTGCCATAGCATCCCAGCTCCGGCTTGAGGTCGTCCACAGCAATGAATAAGATGTTGGGCCGGCGTCCCTGCGCATGGCCATTCACGGTCATGAGCAACACCGCCGAAATCACTGCAAAAGATAAACGCGGAAGGAATTTTGCCATATCGATATTTTTAGGGTATGCGTTGACGTAAGCACGCCTCCGGCCGATGATCTCATTCAGCCGGGATACCAAGTTACAATTTCCACAGGCTCCATCGCGTGGTAGACTTGGAATTTTGCATCCGCCCCACCCGAGCGGGCATGCTACCTTTACCGGCCTCCGCACAAGCATGCACAAGATGAAGCACACCAAACCTTTCAGGCATCCATACGACACAGACACGGCATTCCCGCTGCGATGCGCCTACATCTGCATGGAGTTCGGCATCGAACAGCCGCTGAAGACCTACGCCGGCGGACTGGGTTTTCTGGCGGGTTCGTTCATGCGCAGTGCCTACGAACTGAGGCTCCCGGTCATCGGCATCGGCATCCTTTGGAAATACGGATACTACGACCAGTGTCGCAAACAGGACCAGACGATGGACGTGCATTTTGGAGAGAAAAGCTATGGATTCCTGGAAGACACGGGCATACGGTTCAAAATAAAAGTGTCTCGGCAGGACGTGCTGGTCGGGGCATGGTATCTCCCGCCGGATGTATTTGGCACGGCACCGGTGTTTTTCCTGTCGACAGACCTGCCCGAAAACGACCACCTCGCAAGGACCATCTCGCACAAACTCTACGATTCGAACCCGGAGACCTTCATCGCCGCATCCATCCTGCTCGGGCAGGGCAGCGCGATGCTCATGGAGGCGTTGGACTGGCAACCGGATCTCTGGCACATGAACGAATCCCACGGGCTGCCGCTCGCATTCCAGCTGTATGCAAGATTCCGGGATGCGGATGAAGTGAGGCGACGCATCGTATTCACAAGCCATACACCGGAAACGGCCGGAAACCCCAAGTCTTCCATGTCGCTGCTGGAGAAGATGGGATTTTTCGGCGAATTGTCGGCCGACGACGTCAAACGGCTGACGGGTACGGAAGAACACACACTCGACCACAGCCTCGCCGCACTGCGGCTATCAGGCATCTGCAACGGTGTGTCGAAGATGCATGGCGACACGCTCAAAAAGATGTGGTCGCACGAAAAAAACATCGCGCCGCTGACATACGTCACCAATGCGCAGAGCTTTGACTACTGGAAGGATCCCGGGCTGTATGCCGCAATGGAACAACAGGATGACCCGCGGATCCAGTCCATCAAGCGATCGCACAAGCGAGCACTCTTCGAAGTGGTTGCCGACCAGTGCGGACGGATATTCGACGAGCGGACATGTACCATCGTATTTGCAAAAAGGTTCGCGGGATACAAGCGGCCCGACCTCTTCTTCCACCACATGGAACGCTTCGAAAAGCTCGTGGGCAACAGCACACATCC
>CAJBPC010000099.1 GCA_903957405.1 uncultured bacterium
ACGGATGCATTTTAGAGAGTCCCGGAACTCAGCACGACCCAATTGCCTGCTTCTACCATTATCTACGATGATCACATGCATCTCCCTGCCGGGAAGCGGCTTCAGGAAATGGCTGCTATAGGTCGTGACCGGCTGCCCTGTGGCACTCCTCGCGAGCAAACGAAGGAATACGCCTAAATGTTCCGCCAGGGGGATGATCTTTTCGATGCCCATACAGGCTATGTGCACTTTAGCCGCGTGAGCACCCATGTCGGCGTTGCCCTCATTGGTGCAGACCACAATGCCGCCGGTTTCTGCTATGGCGAAATTCACCCCGGTGATCGCCAGCTCCGAAGCAATGAATTTACCCCGAAGATGCTGCCGTGCCGCCTCCGTCAGGTACTGCGGATCGTGATTGCCTTTTTCCGTTTGCAGATGCGTATGGAAAGTATCCGACACATCCTGCCGCTTCAGGTGAATGGCGGGCAGTACGATATGGCTGGGGGCTTCGTGGCGGAGCTGGACGATGCGTTCTCCCAGATCGGTATCCACAATATCGACCCCTGCAGCATACAGGTACTCATTAAGGCCGCATTCTTCGGTGAGCATGCTCTTGCTTTTCACAATGCGGTTGATGCCGTGCTCTTTTATGATCCCTTGGATGATGCTGTTGTGTTCCGCCGCATCCTCCGCCCAATGTATTCGGATGCCGTTGGCCGTCGCGTTGCGCTCGAATGCCATCAGGTACTCATCGAGGTTGGAGAGGGTGTGATCCTTGATCTGAGAAGCCCAGTCACGCAACTGCTCCCACTCCGGAAGTCCATGTGCCGCCTTGTCGCGCTTCTGCCGGACGAACCAAAGCGTCTCGTCGTGCCAATGCGTGCGTGCCTCATCACGGATGAAACGCTCTGCAGCCGATGCATGTGTCGGGGTGCTCATGGTCTGCTATTGAGGATTTCCGCTATGTGAATCGTGCGCATCTTGCTGCCTGCACGACGGAGCAAACCCTCCATGTGCATCAAACAGCTCGTATCGACACCGGTGATGTATTCCACGCCGTTGTCGGAATGCTCTGTGATCCTATCCTTACCCATCCGCACACTGACGGCTTCCTCAAATACGCTGAACGTACCGCCAAAGCCGCAACATTCATCAGTGCGGAGGGGCTGGCATATCTCCAGTCCGGAGACCATCGCGAGCAGCTGACCGGGCTTTGAGAAAGATGGGAGCATCCGCTCACTCATGGATGAAAGATGCAGACCTCTTTGTCCATGACAACTGGCATGGAAACCGACCTTATGCGGGAATGATGCATCCAGCGATGATACCTTCAGGATATCTGTGAGGTATTCTGTCAGTTCAAAGATGTTCGAACGGATGCGAAGCGCTTCCTCGGGATTGCGTTCATCCTGTAAATGTTCCTTCAGATGCAACACGCAACTGCCGGAAGGAGCCACGATATGGTCGCATCCTGCAAAATTTGAGATGAAATTCCGGTCGCAGCCGCTGCCCAAAACCGCCATGCCGCTGTTTGCCATGGGCTGCCCGCAACAAGTCTGGTCGGTTGGAAAATGCACCCTACAACCCAAACGCTCCAGTAACCCGAGCGTGGCCATGCCTACCTGAGGGTAGAACTGATCCACAAAACAAGGAATGAACAACCCAACCTTCATCAGCTGAACCTATTTTTAGAAGACAAGATACGAGGTATCCCTTAACGCACAAATGCAGCCGCAACCCCGCCATCCACATTGATAACATTCCCGGTGGATTTTATCAGCAGCCCACCCACCAGCGCGAAACAGGCATTGGCGATATCCTCAGGAAGGATGACCTCACCCAGGAGCGTCCGTCCGGCATAGTACGCCGGCAGCTCTTCGACCGTTATTCCATATGCTTTTGCACGACCTTCCGCCCATCCACCATTCCATATGTTACTGCCAGATATCACCGCATCAGGGTTCACCACATTCACACGGATCTTGTCCTTACCAAGCTCCGCCGCATTGAGCCTCGACAGGTGCAATTGCGCGGCCTTGGCAGACCCATAGCCGGCGTTGTTCGGACCGCTGACCAACGCGTTCTTACTGACGATATTGATGATATCGCCGCCATGTCCCTGCTTGCGCATGACCCTTGAAGCCTGCTGCGTCACAAGGAACTGGCCCTTGACAAGGACATCATAGAGGATGTCCCAGTCCTTTTCGGTATGGTCCTCAATGGTCTTGGAAATGGAAAGTCCTGCGTTGTTGACAACAATGTCCACACCACCGAACGCAAGGATGCATGCCGATAGGGCAGAGTCAATGGTCGATGCATCTGTCACATCAAGCCGCGCCGCGACGACCGCATCCTTGCCAAAGTCCTTCTCGAATTCCACCTTCACCTCGGCCAGCCTGTCCTCATTCATGTCGTTCAGGATCACACAAGCGCCTTCTCCGGCAAGCTTTCGCGCAATGGCCTTGCCGATACCACCGCCGCTGCCAGTGACCAATGCGACCTTTCCGCTGAGGGCCCTGGGCTTCGGCATCCGCTGGAGCTTGGCTTCCTCCAGCAGCCAGTATTCAATGTTGAATGCCTCCTGCAGGGGCAAGGATGTATATGAGGATATCGCTTCCGAACCCCGCATCACATTGATCGCATTGATATAGAATTCCGCAGCCACACGGGCGGTTTGTTTGTCTTTTGAAAAGGTGAACATCCCTACGCCGGGGTACAGGATGACAACGGGGTTCGGGTCACGCATGGCCGGACTGTCAGCATGCTTGCAGGCATCGTAATATCCTGCATAGAGCGCCCTGTACTGATCAAATAAAGGAGTGATTTTTTGACGCAGAAGCTCCGTGTCTGAAAGATCCTCGTCCGGCGCCAGATTCAGCACCAGCGGTGAGATCTTGGTTCGCAGAAAATGATCCGGGCAACTGGTGCCCATGGGCGCCAACCGGTCAAGGTCATTCGAGTTGATGAATGCCAGCACCCGTTCGTCATCCGTGAAATGCCCGATCATACGTTGCCGTTCAGCACAAAGACCGCGGAGGACCGGTGCCATTGCAGCAGCCTGCCGCCGCCTCAACTCCGGAGAAATCGATTCCAATCGGGCACCACCGAAAGCCACACCCTTCGACGCGCAGCTGCTTTCAATAAATTCGGCACACTGCTCGATCACCTCGAGGGTGTTCATATAACAGTCATAAGCGGTGTCTCCCCATGTAAAAAGTCCGTGCGATCCCAACATGATACCCCGAATGCCGGGATTATCCTGAAGGCACTTGCGGAGCTGCAGTCCGAGATCAAACCCAGGACGTTGCCAGCCAACCCATCCGATACGTCCACCGAACAATTCCCGGGTGATGCGCTCACCATCCTTCGCCGCCGCAATGGCGATCGCCGCATCGGGATGCAGGTGGTCTATGTGCCGAAACGGCAGGAATCCATGTAGGGGCGTATCGATGGAGGGCGCCTTCGATGCCAGATCGTAAATGCAATGGTTGAACAACGCCACCATCCCATCCTCCTGCTCCTTACCGTGATAGACCTTTTCAAGGCCCTGCAGTCGATCGACATACAAAGCCGCAAGTCCGCTCCGCTGCATCGTGCCCAAATCTCCGCCACTGCCTTTTACCCACATGACTTCGGTATCAAGTTCTGTCAGCGGGTCCTTCGCCGTCACCTTGCAGGAAGTATTCCCTCCACCGTAATTGGTCAGGCGAAGGTCGGCCCCAAGGAGGTTGGAGCGATAGACAAGCAATCCCACTTCGTCGCCCTCGAGTGCCGCAGCTTTATGTTCGTCCCACAGATAGCTTACATGCTTGAAAGTCTGGCTCTTGGTCGGCATAGATGTGATTTATAATAGTCGATGAAGGTATGAAATTACTTCCCTGCACGACCAATACTGTCATGGCCTATCCTGTGGATAAGCGTTATTTCCTATCAAGGGATATGATGACGATGCGCTATTTTTATATTTCGCAGCGATCTTCCCGCTGGCAATCAAAGAATTCATAATGACATCTGAGAATATCTACCGCCACATACTGATGGACGAGCAAT
>CAJBPC010000100.1 GCA_903957405.1 uncultured bacterium
GGCCGTCATCGTAACCTGCCTGGTCGTTTCTATTCTGTATTCCATCAATCACCGGCGACAAAAAGCCATCAGGGATGCCCGAAACGGAACCACATCCTGATCCTGCGAACGGATACACGCCTCGCGACATTGCCGCATGGACCGGAGGATGGATCCAAGACACCTATCCGCCGGGTCTCCTGGCAGATCATATCCTTGTTGACAGCCGTAAGCTGGCATTTCCGGCAACCACTGTTTTTTTTGCAATTGTCACTCCCCGACGGAACGGCCATCTTTTCATCCCTGAATTATACCAGCGGGGTGTACGGCTTTTCGTAACGAGTGAGTGGACGGATGCGGAAATCCTCTCTGGTGCGTGCATCATAAGGGTATCCGACACACTGGTTGCCTTGCAGCAGGTCGCTGCGGCACACAGGGCAGCGTTTCATTTCCCGGTCATCGGCATCACTGGCAGCAACGGGAAGACCTTCGTGAAGGAGTGGCTCAATCATCTGTTGTCTCCGGATTACAGGATCGTGCGCAGTCCGAGGAGTTATAACTCACAGATCGGAGTTCCGTTGAGTGTGTGGCAGATGAAGCCGGGCGATGCGCTTGGTATTTTTGAGGCCGGCATTTCTTTGAAGGGGGAGATGTCGACACTGGAAAGGATCATCCGTCCCGACATCGGCATTTTCACGAACATCGGCGATGCCCACGATGAAGGTTTCTCCGGTAAGGCCGAGAAGGCAGCGGAGAAATGCATGCTTTTCGATCACGCTCGCTGGCTCATCTATTGCAAGGACCATCTCTGGGTGGATGAGGCGGTCCTTTTGCGGTCACGTGCACGCGGATCGGAAACGGGACTTCGATGTGTCACCTGGGGGCGGCATGCCGAAGCTGGTCTGCGCATCACAGAGACGCTGATTTCAGATCATCACACTCAAGTTTGGGCGATATGGGACGGGCATCCGCTAAGCGTCACGATCCCCTTCACAGATAAGGCATCCGTCGAGAATGCGATGCATTGCTGGGCCGTGATGATTCATTTGGGTTATTCTCATGAAATCATCCGTGAGAGAATGCTGCAGCTGCCATCCCTATCCATGCGTTTGGAGCTGAAGGACGGCTTGAATCGTTGTGCCCTGATCAACGACAGCTACAGTGCCGATTGGAGTGCGCTCCAGCTCGCACTGGATTTCATGTCGAACCAGCGCAGGCACCAGCGACGTACGGTCATACTATCGGATATCCTTCAGAGCGGCCGATCCGGGGAGTCTTTGTATCGAGACATTGCCCATACGCTTCAACGGCACGGGGTCGAGAGGTTGATTGGTATTGGTCAGGAGATCACTGCACATGCCAGATCATTTGAAGGGATGATTCCCGAGGTCGAATTCCATCCCTCGACAGATCTGTTCCTGGAACATTTTCATTCATCCCATTTCAGGGATGAGACCATTTTGATCAAAGGTGCGCGGGCTTTTGAATTTGAGCGCATCGCTCAGCTGCTTGGGTTGAAGACACACCAGACGGTTTTGGAGATCAACCTGACCGCGATAGCGCACAATCTGGCCAGTTATCGCCGCATGCTCGGCCATGATACCCGGCTCATGGTGATGGTAAAGGCGTTCTCTTACGGCGCAGGTGCCTATGAGGTTGCGAACCTGCTGCAGTTCCATCAAGCTGATTGGCTTGCGGTGGCATATGCCGACGAAGGTGTGGAACTGCGGAAGGCAGGCATCAGACTGCCGATCATGGTCATGAATCCCGAACCGGAGACGTTCCCTTTACTGGCCGACCATGACCTGCAGCCTGAGTTGTATTCATTCGGCATCGCATCAGCCTTCGAAGGTTATTTGAAGTCGCAGGGCATACGGGATTTTCCCGTACATATAAAACTGGATACCGGCATGCATCGGCTGGGATTCCTTCCCGATGAGGTGGATGCTTTGGGGAGTTATCTGTCTTCCACCGGGTCTTTCCGTGTGCAGACCGTATTCAGCCATCTTGTGTCGAGTGAGGATGCCACCGAAGATGGATTCACGATGGAACAGGCTGCCTATTTCGAGCAGGCATGCAAACAACTTGAGGTCGCGCTTGGTCATGGATTCATTCGGCATTTGGCCAATACCGCAGCTATTGGACGGCATCCCGCGTTACGGTTCGACATGGTCAGACTAGGCATTGGACTTTACGGGGTGGATCCTGCCGCAAATCCCCTACTGGCATTGAAGGAGGCATCAACACTAAGCACGACTGTGGCGCAGGTGAAAGCCGTTCCGGCGGGCCAGACGGTGGGGTATGGCCGCAAAGGGAAGCTCAAACGGGATTCTCTGATCGCCACCATCCGCATCGGATATGCTGACGGATACCCTCGAAGTCTGGGAAATGGTGCCGGAAAGGTATGGATAAGGGAAGGGCTTTTCCCCGTTGTAGGCAATGTTTGCATGGACATGACCATGGTAGACATCACCGGCCGTGACGATATCCGTGAAGGGGACATTGCCGTGGTATTCGGCAAGGAAATATCCGTATCAGCACTCGCCCGTTGGGCCGGGACGATCCCCTATGAGATCATGACCGGTATTTCTCAGCGGGTGCAGCGGGTGTACATCGAAGAGTAGACAGCGGGGTGATGGTTGAAGGGGCGGGATCGTTAATACTTGTGCATTGTTGACTATATTTGTGTCGTACAAATAATCGTTGCATTGAAGCTGAAACACGTATTCATACTGACTTTCCTGATCCTTTTAGCGGACCAGGCACTGAAAGTTTACATCAAGACCCATTATTACCTCGGTCAGGAGCATCCCGTATTTGCATCGATTCCGTGGTTCAGGATGCATTTCATCGAGAACGAGGGCATGGCCTATGGATGGAAGCTTGGGGGTGAATGGGGCAAGATAGCCCTTACCTTATTCAGGCTTGTTGCGGTTGTTTTCGGCACTTATTATCTGGCAATGGTCACCAGAAAGCAGTATCACATCGGCTTCATCGTCTGTGCCACGCTTATCTATGCCGGAGCGATCGGCAATCTGATCGACAGTATCATTTATGGGCGGATCTTCGAGAGCAGCGATCCTTACGTACAGAACATTGCCAAGTCTCTGATCCAGGAAAATTTCACAGGTGGGTATGCCGGCTTGCTTCATGGGAAAGTGGTGGACATGCTTTATTTCCCGATCATCACGGATGCCCGGTATCCTGATTGGTTTCCGATATGGGGAGGTGAGACTTTTGAGTTCTTCAGGCCTGTGTTTAATATTGCAGATACCGCCATCTCTACCGGAGTGATCTCGATCCTGGTTTTTCAAAATCGCTTCTTCAATCCCGCAGAGAAGGATCGCCATCCGAAGACGGAGACGAATACGGCCGTTGGAGATGAGGTGACGGCGTCTTGACCGCATGAAATAATGGAAAACATCCGCATGAGAAAGTTCGTTATCATATTCTTTTCCGCCTTTTTCTTTTTTTCCTGTACCAAGGAAACCAGCATTGAAGGAGGAAACAAGGGGCAGGCCCTTGGAGCTGATTGCAAGCCGAAGCAGATCATCGCGGCGGATTCTGCCACGGGTAGTGCGATACTTTCCATCCTCACCCGTTTCGATGCTGCTGGCAGGGCTTCATCCGTGGAGATCTATGACAGCATCAACAACACCTCGCAGTTCGATCAAACTTTGCAATATGCCGGGGATACGTTGAGGGTATCGGCCGACGAGTATTTTCTGCTGGATGCAGGGAAGAGGGTGAAGGAATATTCGCTTGTCCAGGATGTGAACAATGCTCCGGAGACCATCCGATACAAATACACCTATGATGCGTCCGGCTATCTGGTCAAGAAAGAACTCTTTTCATCCAGTATCCCATTGCCGATTCCACTGATTCAGTTCACATACACATGGGCGGGACAGAACATGGTAGCCGTGGATGGTTCTGTCGTGATACCGGGGCTGACGCAGAAAGTATTCACTGCGGCACTTGAGTATGATGCCAATGCCGTAGCAAAGAATTTCCTTCCGATTTTTCCGGATGCGGCGGAAGCATCGCTGTTGATCATGTCTGTAGATCTGGGTAAGAAATCCCGTAACCTGGTCAAACGGATCAGTATCACGACTTACAATAACCTGGGCGTGGTGGACGAGATCCTCACGACGAATTTTGGGAACTATGTATTTTCCTCCGACGGGTATCTGGTTGAATGGATCGTGAATGGCGACGAGCCCGGGAGCCTTCCATTTCCCAAGGGGAAAAACATTTTCAAATATTTTTGTAAGTAGCGACCTGAAGCTCCTCATTCGATTGTGACGACCATTCTCCGGTTGTTTTTCTCCATTTTCATTTGTTTAATTACAGTTTATCTGGTGTGAAGTCGGCATGGGATCCCATGCTGTGTGGTGTACTTTCATGTCATGTTCGTAAAGACTTTCGGCAGTACGGTTTATGGTGTGGAGGCGATGACGATCACCGTTGAGGTGAATTGGGATGCGAAGGGTAAGGAATATTTCATCGTTGGGCTTCCTGATAGTGCAGTGAAAGAGAGTATGCACCGGATAGAGAGTGCTATCAAGTCCAACGACTTTGAGATGCCCCGTACGAAGATCGTCGTCAACCTGGCGCCAGCGGATGTGAGGAAGAGTGGGACGGCATTTGATTTGCCGATAGCCATGGGGGTGTTGGGTGCTTCTGAGCAGATGCGGAACTGGGAGCGGCTGCAGGACTATCTTTTGATGGGCGAATTGAGCCTTGAAGGCGAGGTTCGACCCATCAAAGGGGCCCTGCCCATTGCCATCCAGGCGCGTCGAGACAAGTTTCGGGGTTTGATCGTACCTGTCATGAATGCCAAGGAGGCGGGGATGGTAAGCAACCTCAATGTCTATGGGGTGAGTCATATCCGCGAGGTCATTGATTTCTTTGAAGGGGGGGAGCGATCATTGCATCCGGTGACGGTCGATATTCGGGAGGAATTCCAG
Source organism: uncultured bacterium (assembly GCA_903957405.1). Classification (GTDB taxonomy): domain Bacteria; phylum Bacteroidota; class Bacteroidia; order Chitinophagales; family Chitinophagaceae; genus Pollutibacter. The sequence continues at coordinate 4,950 of CAJBPC010000100.1, forward strand.
GATGCGCAGAATAGTTTCGATACGGATTTTTCAGAAGTGAAGGGACAGGAGCACATCAAGCGTGCATTGGAGATCGCTGCGGCAGGCGGGCATAATGTGATACTGATTGGTCCGCCTGGTGCCGGGAAGACAATGCTTGCCAAAAGGCTGCCCACGATACTGCCGCCATTGACCCTTCAGGAAGCGCTTGAGACGACAAAGATCCACAGCGTGGCCGGGAAGATGGCTGATCATGCCACGATCATATCAAGAAGGCCCTTTAGGTCGCCACACCATACGATCAGCGACGTAGCGCTTGTAGGAGGCGGTGGCATCCCCCAGCCGGGAGAGATATCTCTTTCCCATAACGGAGTGCTTTTTCTCGATGAGTTGCCGGAATTCAAGCGAAGCGTCCTGGAGGTCATGCGACAGCCGATGGAAGAGCGGAAGGTGACGATCAGTCGCGCGAAAGTCGCCGTGGATTTCCCAGCGTCATTCATGTTGGTCGCTTCGATGAATCCCTGTCCCTGCGGGTATTATAACCATCCTGAAAGGGAGTGCACCTGCCCTGCCGGTGCCGTACAGAAATACCTCAACAAGGTCTCCGGACCTTTACTCGACAGGATCGATCTGCATGTCGAAGTTACGCCGGTTGCTTTTTCAGAACTTTCTGGCAACTATGGAGGGGAGTCATCCTCTGTGATCAGGGATCGGGTCATCGGGGCCCGTACATTGCAGGCCTCTCGGTTCTCCGAAGAAGGTGGGCTGTATGCCAACGCACAGATGGGCAGCAGGTTGTTGCAGCAGGTATGTCGGCTCGATCCGGTCTGCAGGAATTTACTCAAGGTGGCCATGGAGCGATTGAATCTTTCGGCAAGGGCTTATGACAGGATTTTGAAGGTGGGTCGCACCATTGCCGACCTGTCGGGTGCGGATGATATTTCACCGGAGCATATTGCGGAAGCGATACAGTATCGGAGTTTGGACAGGGAAGGATGGGGTGCGTGAAACGTGGTGCAAGCACTCTGGAATTTGGACTCAACAGCGTTGTATTCAAAAAGTGACAGAGGAAACATGATTAATTTTTTTCGCATTA
>CAJBPC010000101.1 GCA_903957405.1 uncultured bacterium
AGGGTCCTGAACCATCTGAATTTCCAGAAATGCGTCAGCGTCGGTGTGTTGAATCCGATTTTTTCGAATGTTTTGATGAGGATGGTGCCTATCAAAAACCCGCTGAGTACAAAGAAAAGGTCAACACCATCCAAGTGCCAGAACCTTGGGAAATCAGGAAAATTGCGGCGAATGAGTGGGTCGCCATTCAGCAGCAGCACGAGAAGGATGGCAATCGCCCTCATGACATCGAGTCCGAATATTCTTTCGTTCAACTTCAGGTCAATCTTGAGCATCAAATTTGGGTATGGTTGCTTAATGTGTTTTTCTGCGAGATGTAATAAAAAAGGAAATTAATTCATAGGCCTTGGATATCATTATAGGGTTTCCGGATATGGCAATGTTATAAACATATTTGCCTTTAAGGGTTTGATTTCCGCAAGTAAAAAAGCCGCCATCAGATGATGGCGGCTTGTGGAATTTCGATTTGTACATCGGTTCAGCATGGCTTTGGGCGGATGTCGTATTTTCTTGAATTATGGGGGTGACACCCTTTGCTTAGCCAAATCCTTACCGGAACCAATGGTCGTGAGATCAGGCCATATCGAAGCGGTCAAGGTTCATGACTTTTGTCCATGCGGCCACGAAATCCTTCATGAATTTGTCCTGCGCATCGGAGCATCCGTAGACTTCAGCAATGGCCCTGAGTTCTGAGTTTGAGCCGAATATGAGATCGACTCGGGTACCCGTCCATTTGAGTTCTCCTGTCGCACGATCCCTGCCTTCAAAAACCGCATTTGAACCGGCGGATGCTTTCCAGGTGGTTCCCAGATCGAGGAGGTTCAGGAAGAAGTCGTTGGAGAGTGTCTCGGGATTGCTGGTGAAGACGCCGTGTTGGGCTTGTCCGGAGTTTGCGTTGAGGACACGCAATCCGCCAATGAGCACGGTCATCTCTGGAGCGTTCAGCGTCAGAAGCTGCGCCCGATCCACCAGCATTTCTTCTGCCGATATCGTGTATCTTTTTTTGCTGTAGTTCCTGAACCCATCTGCTTCCGGTTCCAGGACGGCGAAGGATGTCACATCTGTTTGAGCCTGTGATGCGTCGGTGCGTCCGGGCGTGAAGGGTACGATCAGGTCATAGCCGGCATTTTTAGCGGCTTTTTCAATACCCGCTGCTCCACCCAGCACGATCAAGTCCGCCATCGAGACCATCTTTCCGCCAGACTGTCCGGCGTTGAATTGTTTTTGGATGGCTTCAAGCGCATCGAGTACTTTCCCCAGTTGACTAGGGTTGTTGACTTCCCAATATTTCTGAGGTGTGAGGCGGATGCGGCCGCCATTTGCGCCACCTCGTTTATCGGACCCACGGAATGTGGAGGCAGATGCCCAGGCTGTGGATACCAGCTCTGATACGGACAATCCCGAGGCAAGTATCATACCCTTTAGGGCAGTGATATCCTGCTCGCTGATCAGTTCATATGTCCGGGCAGGGATTGGATCTTGCCAGATGAGTTCTTCCGCGGGCACTTCGCTGCCGAGATAGAGTGCGCGCGGTCCCATGTCACGATGTGTCAGTTTGAACCATGCCCTTGCGAAAGCATCGGCGAGCTGATCCGGGTTTTCGTGGAAGCGTTTTGAGATCGGTTCGTAGATGGGATCAACCCTCAGGGCCAGGTCGGAGGTGAACATCATCGGAGCATGGCTTTTTGATGGGTCATGTGCATCCGGCACGGTTCCGGCACCTCCGCCATTTTTCGGCCTCCACTGATGCGCTCCTGCAGGGCTTTTGGTCAGTTCCCATTCGAAGCCGAAGAGGTTGTTGAAATAATTATTGCTCCACTGTGTGGGAGTTTGGCTCCATGCACCTTCCAGACCACTGGTGATCGTATCTCCACCGTTGCCCGTACCATAGGTGTTTTTCCATCCGAGGCCTTGTTCTTCTATAGATGCAGCAGCCGGTTCCGGGCCAACATACTTGCCGGGGTCGGCTGCGCCGTGGGTTTTCCCGAATGTGTGACCTCCCGCGATGAGGGCCACTGTCTCTTCGTCATTCATCGCCATGCGGCCGAAAGTCTCCCGGATATCCCTGGCGGATGCCAGCGGGTCAGGGTTGCCGTTTGGCCCTTCAGGGTTCACGTATATCAGACCCATCTGAACGGCAGCCAGTGGATTTTCGAGTTCGCGGTCACCGGAATATCGCTTGTCATCCAGCCATTTCCCTTCGGAACCCCAGTAGATATCCTCTTCCGGTTCCCAGACATCCGCACGTCCGCCTCCGAAACCAAAGGTCTTGAAGCCCATTGACTCGAGTGCGCAATTGCCTGCGAGGATCATGAGATCCGCCCATGACAACTTCCTGCCATACTTCTGTTTAACCGGCCAGAGGAGTAGGCGTGCCTTGTCCAGGTTCGTGTTGTCGGGCCAGCTGTTCAGCGGTGCAAAACGCAGCGTACCGGCACCTGCGCCACCCCGTCCGTCAGCGATGCGGTAAGTGCCTGCGCTGTGCCATGCCATCCGGATGAAGAACGGGCCGTAGTGTCCGTAATCGGCAGGCCACCAATCCTGTGATGTCGTCATCAGGTCGTAGATGTCTTTTTTCACGGCTTCCAGATCGAGGGTCTTGAACTCCTTCGCATAGTCGAACGCCTCTCCCATCGGATTCGATAGGGAAGAGTGTTGACGGAGAATGTTCAGTTTCAACTGGTTGGGCCACCAATGACTGTTTCTCGGGCCGTTCCCTGCGCTTTGCTTCAACGCTCCACCGGAAAAAGGGCACTTGCCTTCCGCCTTGGGGTTGTTTGATGATGAGTTATGTTCCATTTTTTATCGATTGTACTTGATTGATGATTGAAGTGTTGACTCAGAAAGGCTTAATGGGTGTCGTTTGTTTTTGGATACCCTCAATGGCAAATTTCCGACATTTTGTTTTATAAACCCTATTGATTAAATTTATATTCTCATAGAAAATACTTATGACATTTACGCAATTGGAGTATGTGGTAGCGGTGGATAGTTGCCGGCATTTCTCCAACGCTGCGGCCAGGTGTTTTGTCACCCAGCCTACGTTGAGCATGCAGATCCACAAGCTGGAGGAGGAGTTGGGCATGAAGATCTTCGACCGCAGCAAGCAGCCGGTGGTCCCTACGGAGGCGGGCATTGACCTGATCGGGGGTGCCCGTAAGATCCTTTCGGAGCGGAGTCATCTATTGGATACTGTGCAGGTCAGGAAGGGGCAGTTGGCGGGAGAGCTGCGTGTGGGGATCATACCCACACTGGCGCCATATCTGCTTCCCTTGTTCTTAAGGGTTTTTCACGACCATTACCCGGGGGTGAAACTGGCGGTATCGGAGTTGATGACAGATGTGATCTTGCAGCGATTGCGGGAAGGATCTATTGATACCGGCATTTTGGTGACGCCGCTTCAGGATGCCGGCATCCAGGAGCTTCCTTTGTTCTATGAGGAGTTGGTGGCATATGTATCGCCTAGGTATAAGGCGTATGACAAGGAGTATGTACTGGCAAAGGATATCGATCCGGATAAGCTTTGGTTGATGGAAGAGGGTCATTGTTTTCGTTCTCAGATCGTGAATCTCTGTGAACTGCGGAAATCCTCCGGGCATGGCAGTCATTTGGAGTACGAGGTGGGCAGTATTGAAACCCTCAGGCGGATGGTCGACCTCAACGATGGAATTACCATCCTTCCCGAGTTAAGCACGTTGGATCTGTCACCTTTACAGCGCGAACAGATCAGGCATTTCCGTTCTCCTGCTCCGATGCGGGAGGTCAGTATGGTGACCCATCGGGAGGTCTTGAAGAAGAGGATGGTGGGTGCGCTTCGGGATGAGATCGTTGCGGCGCTTCCTGACAAGATCAAGGCAAATGAGCGGATGAATCTGATTCCGCTCAACGGGTAGTCTATTCAATGCGAGGGGATCCATTCGTCAGGACGATCCCTCAAATACCTTGCTTTCCGGTAAAATACCCGAATCGATTTTTCGTTATTTTGACGTCTGGATTAATGTCATTGCAGCGGCGAGGCTTTGGCAAGCGCACCGACAGCCGAACGGAAGAATCGATGCTTCGCGACATGAAGTACGCATGCGATCACCTTCAGGTGCAGCATCCCTGGCAGCCTCACTGCGTATGGCAATGGTCCGCATTCGTGAAGGGAAACATCCACTAGTCGAATTTTTCTGAGGATCACTTTTTTGATATATTTTGACATTTCACCGTCCAATAGGACTCAATCCGGACTTTGTTTATGAAATGGCGGATCCCGTTTTTCAGAGGGCGCTCATCAGCGACAGAAAAGGCATTTGTGCACATTGGACCCCATAAGACTGGAACGACGCATATCCAGCATGTTCTTTTGAATGCAGGTGACCGGATCCACTACCCTGAACCGGAGTGTAAAGGTCCCGGACATGCATATTTGGCAGGACAAATGATTCACCCTGAGACGGCGTTGGATAAAAAAAACGTCTTGATAGAATCGATCCGGCGGAAAAAATCACCGAAATTTGGCATACCCCATGTATTTTCTGCGGAACGCTTCACGGAGTGTGCATTCATACCCCATGCCGTGAAGCAGTTTGCCGAGCTCAGCGAATTCATCCATTCGGAGCTCATCATCACCCACCGGCCGATCCAACAGCTGGCGTACTCGATCCTTCAGGAGAGGGTGAAGCACGGGATTATTCAAGATTTCAGGGAGAGAGAGATCGTGTGGGACAATGTCTTCAGACATGGTTGGTACAGTGAGCAATTCTTGGATCGTGCGGTCGGCATGGCCGGATGGAGGAAGGTGCATATTGTGATGGTGGATGGTCGCCAGCCCCATTTCCTAACCGATGCATTTTCACGGATCCTGGGCGTCCCTCTTTCCCCGACGACGGTGCCGGATCATCAAAATGCGAGGCTTCCCTACATGCAGATGCTGTTTCTTCTTGCCTTACATCAGGAAGAGCCCGGCCTTGACAAGCATATACAGATCGAGCGGTCGAGAAAACAATTCGAAGCGTTGGCCAAGGCCGATCCCGTTTTGGCGGGTACGCCCTATCCCCCGATACCTGAGAAGCCAAGTAAATTTATCGAAGCCTTGGAATCCAGCATGTGTCGTCGGATGGATGAACTGGAGGCCGAGGGTATTGTGACCATCCATCGTCCATCGGCTTTCTGAGGGGGTGATATCCGAGCACCCAGAAGTGCCGAGGTGTTAGTTGTCTCGGCCTAAGACATCTCGGATCCCGATCCATGTCGTCCAACGGGATGTTCCTGGGGATGAGTTTTCGACTATCCTTAGATGGTCGAAAATTCATCCAGAACAGTTCGATCCATTCAATCGGAAACCCGATGTTCTGCTTACGTTGCCCGCTTTGGCATTGTGCGTGCAGGCGGTCCCGTGATGCGAATCATTCTTCATCCCTCAGGATCCTTGTCAGTTTGAGATTTTTGACGGGTGCCACGACAAGCGGGAATTTTTCGATCTTGACATTGCTTTGATCGAGACCGAAACCCCGTTCTTCGGAAAGGCTCACTTCTTTGAGCCAGAAGTAGAGTGTCATCACGACCTTCTCCATGAAGGGTAGTTCGTTGTCCTGGCTGAGGAATTTCTCCATCACTATGAATTCGAAATCACCCACGATATTGTTTCGCTGCAGGCTCTCGTATCGGCTCACCACGTTGACTTCCTTGTTGGCGACCATGTCTTCCACGACCTTTTTGAACATCAGGTTGATTTTTGGTTCCATGCGGAATCCCAGTCGGAATTCTACTCGGATGACCTCATTGGGGATGATCGTCTGCACCTCATATTCGCAGGTGTAGGGATCATCCATGGTGTCGACATGCACGAACCAGTAGATGTCGGCTCTCTTGGGTTTTTTGTTCAGGATCGAGTACATGATCTTGTGTTCGATCTCCTTGGGATTGTTCGCGCTGCTCAGGTAAATCAGGTGTGTTGCGTATTTGTTGATGGTGCTGTCATTGCTGAGTTCCTGCATCACGGGAAGGTACTGGTCAAGCCGTACGAATTCCACGTAGCGGTTTTTGATCTTCCGCGACCGGAACCACACGTACATGACGATGAACATCAGCATGGCCACCATGAGGGTTATATACCCGCCATGCAGAAACTTCTGCAGCAGTGCCACCAGGAATCCCACTTCGATGATGGTGTAGGTGACAAGGAACAGATAGATCCAGGACGCTTTGACGCGGTGAAGGACCAGGTAGTTCGCGAAAAGGATGGTAGTTGCGATCATGGTCATGACGATGGCCAGGCCATAGGCGGCCTCCATTTTGGATGATTCGCGGAAGTACAACACGACGCCCACACATCCGGTGAAGATGATGGCGTTTACGGCAGGGATGTATAGCTGGCCTTTTGCTTCGGAAGGGTAGACGATCCTGAATTTCGGCCACAGGTTGAGGCGCATGGCTTCACTGATGAGGGTGAAGGATCCGCTGATCATGGCCTGTGATGCGATGATCGCGGCACTGGTGGCGACGATGACCCCGATGATCACGAACCATTCGGGCATCAAGTCATAAAAGGCGTTGATGGTCAGTTGCTCTTTTACTGCGGCAGTGATCTCCAGTCCCTTTCTGTTGCCCAGCAGGTAGGCTCCCTGTCCCAGATAGTTCAGCAGGAGGGTGATCTTCACGAATATCCAGGATATCCGGATATTTCCCCTGCCGCAATGCCCGAGATCGCTGTATAGGGCTTCCGCGCCTGTCGTGCAGAGGAATACGGCACCGAGCAGCCACAGTGCATTGGGATAATCCTTGATGAAACTCACCGCATACCAGGGGTTGAAAGATCGGAATATCGACAGGTCGTCGGTCAGGTGCATGATCCCCAATACGGCGAGCATACTGAACCAAATGGTCATGACCGGACCGAACAACTTTCCGATGGAGGCTGTTCCGAACTGCTGCATGAAGAAGAACAGCACCATGATGCCCAATACGATATAGACGATCGTGTCCGTGGCGATATCGTGCAGTGAGGGGATGTTCTTCAACCCTTCGACTGCCGAGGTGATCGATATCGGAGGGGTGATGATGCCGTCGGCCAATAGCGCGGCACCGCCTATCATGGCTGGCAGGACAAGCCATTTCCTGCGTCTTCGAACGAGTGCATAGAGCGCGAAAGTCCCACCCTCCCCTCGGTTGTCAGCCCTCAGGATCAGGATCACGTACTTCATGGTTGTCTGTAGGGTCAGCGTCCAGATGATGCAGGAAAGGCTGCCTACGATCAGTTCTTCGGTAATGATACGGTCACTGATGATGGCATTGAACACATATAGAGGCGATGTGCCAATGTCGCCATAAATGATACCCAAGGCGATCAACAGGCCGGCGCTTGTCACCTTGTTCACATTTGTTGCCACAATGATGGAAAATTATGCGTTTGAGAAAGATGGTAAAAAACCAAAGGTATAATGAAAATCATTGCATATCAAAGCAGTCTCATTTACCTTCCGTTCCGTTAAATTGTTTGGAAAAAACCATTAACCTGCCAAATAGAGAAGTGTTACGGCTGTATGGTGTAATTTTATATTCAGAAACCGAATGAAATGGTAAGATATACTATTATTTTGTCATGCTTGCTTGTCTCCTTTTCGGCTGTTGCGCAAAGGATTTCTTATTCTGACATAGACAAGGATGATTACCGCCAGATGAATTTCGAGGTCATTGGCAAGGTAGGGGGGAATATCAATGTCTATAAGAACTACAAGAACAACAGTGACATTTCGGTGTATGACAACGGCATGAAGCTCAAGGATAAGGTCAGGATGCAGTTCCTGCCGGATCGTGTTTCGAATGTCGACTTCATCGCCTATCCCGACCACTACCACATGGTCTATCAGTACCAGAAAAAGAACATCGTTCATTTCGCCGTTGTCAAACTCAATGGCGATGCCAAGATGCTGGCCGATCCTGTGATCCTGGACACTTCTCATATCGAAACGAGCAGTGAGATCAAGGTATATTCCATGATCCACAGCGAAAACAAGCAGCGCATCCTGGTGTATAAGATCAACCGCAGGAATGACCGTTTGTATACGCTGACGACCATGTTGTTCGATAAGGATCTCCAACTCATCAAGCGGTCAGTCATATCCACGGCACACAATTCCCGGGATGGCGTGTTCAATGATTTCGTGGTGGACAATGACGGAGACCTCGCTTTTGGGCGCAGCACGCAGTCGGGGAACAGGGAGTACATCACCAACTTCCACCTCTTCGTGAAGAAGGCCATGGAGGACAGCATGATGATCACGGAGATCCCCATGAAGGACATCTCCCTTGATGAGGTCAAGTTGAAGCCGGATAACTTCAACAAGCGGTTCATCCTGACGTCTTTCTATTACGGGCAGCGTCGGGGGAATATCGACGGATTGTTGAGCCTTATTTGGGATAAGCAGACCAACACGCAACTGACAACCACCAGGTTTCCGTTCAACGACACGTTACGATCTGATGCGAGGGCAGACAATTCTTCACTCAAGCTTGCCTTCAACGATTATTTCATACGCGAGTTGATCCCAACGCGGGACGGGGGGTATGCCGTTGTGTCAGAACTTTACTACACCAATTCAAGGGGTGGGGGGTGGAACCGTTGGGACTACCTCTACGGTGGTATGGGTATGGGTTCATTGCCATACAGTTATTACTTTTCTCCGTATTCGTCGATGAATCAATGGAGGTGGGCGGATCCCTGGAACCGTTGGGGAACCGGGAACATGGTCAGGCATGTGTCTGAGAACATCATGATCTTCTACTTCAACAGTGAAGGGAAGCTGGATTGGAGCAATACGGTGCGCAAAAAACAATTCGATGACAATTCAGATATGCTTCTTTCGTATCTTTTGTTCAACACGGGAACTGAGGTTCGTTTTCTCTTCAATCAACTGGAACGAAGGGAACAGATCCTCAACAGCGTTACGCTCAATTCCGCCGGAAAACTGAAGCGGGATCCAACCCTGAAGGGACTCGACCGTAATTACGAGTTCATGCCTCGTTATGGCAAGCAAATAGGTCTGAGGGAGATCGTGCTGCCATGCATGAACCGGAATTACATTTGTTTTGCAAAACTTGACTTCTAAACCACCAATGTGACAGGTCTGTTTCGTAACAACAATCCACTATCGATCATTCTGCTCTTGTTTTTCGGGATCGCCTTGCGCATCGCCGGTTTCCTGCATCCTGAAGCGCCGTCGCGCGGAGGGGGGGATGGTTATCTGTATGAGCTACTCCTGAAACTTTTGTCTCGCCCAAGTTACAGCGGACCGCTCTTTTTCGCGATCATCTCTTACATGCTGGTGTTCATTCAGGCTTTGATGCTTAACAGCATCATGAACCGGGACAAGATGCTTACGCGTCAGAATTTCATACCGACCATGTCTTATTTGCTGGTGACGGCGGTTTTTCCTGAATGGTGGCAGTTCTCCTCGGCCATGGTGGCCATCACGTTCATTATACCCATTTGGGCCAATCTGATTTCCGTATTCAACAGCAACCGTCCGAAAGCCGTGCTTTTCCATACGGGCATCCTGTTGGGTTTCGCATCGTTCCTGTATGTCCCTTCCCTATGGTTCATCGTACTTCTGATCATTGGGATGCTGATGGTGGGGCCCTTCCGGATCTCGGATTGGATCATCGGACTTGTGGGAGTGTTCACACCGTATTATTTTATTTATTCATGGCTTTACCTGACCGGTCATGGTGCGTCCATCAGGTGGTGGCCTCATATTGGGTTTAGGCTTCCCGTTGTGCAGTCTGATTTTTTTCTGTGGGGCGCTATGGGATTGCTGTTTTTGTTGATGGTGGCGGCTTTATCAGGCATGAATCGGCAGGTCTTCCGGATGCTCATCAAGACGCGAAAGAGTTGGAATCTTTTTTTTGTCATGTTATTGGTCGCATTGGCCGCACCCCTTTCAGGAGCGGCTTCCGACCTTGTTCCATGGATCATCTGCGCGCCTCCGCTTGCTGCCTTCCATGCGCATGTGAGCAATCAAAAGGTCAAGGGCTTTTTTGTCAACGCCTTGCATTGGGGACTCATTCTGTTCATCATCGCATTGAACGTTTGGATCATCAGGGGATCGTCAGGACTTTGACGGCGTCATACAAAGACCGTAACTTCGGGCGGTCAAAAAAATACACATGAAATTCGGTGTCGTAGTATTTCCGGGATCCAATTGTGACAGGGACATGATGGACGCGCTTCAAAACGATCTCGGACATGAGGTGGTTGAGTTGTGGCATAAGGACAGAGACATGGGGAAGATCGGTGTGGGGGACTGCATCGTCCTTCCGGGTGGGTTTTCCTATGGCGACTATCTCCGATGCGGTGCTATTGCCCGGTTCAGTCCGATGATGCAGTCGGTGATTGAATTCGCAGGCCGTGGCGGACGCGTGCTGGGCATCTGCAACGGTTTTCAGATCCTCTGTGAGGCTGGATTGTTACCGGGTGCGTTACTCTCCAACATGAATATGCAGTTCGTGTGCAGGAATGTACACATCAAAGGGGAGGATGGCAAGGTGTTGAAGGTGCCAATTGCGCATGGGGAAGGCCGGTATCATGCGGATGACGAAACATTGGATCATCTTGAAAAGAACGGGCAGATCATTTATCGGTATTGTGATGCGGATGGGGGTGTGACAGAGGGGTCGAACCCCAATGGTGCGTTGAGGAATATCGCAGGGATCTGCAATGATTCGAGGAATGTTTTTGGCATGATGCCTCATCCTGAGCGGGCAAGCAATGGTATACTAGGTAATATTGACGGGCGGGAGGTTTTCAAGCAAATCACCGGCCTTTGAGGGGGAATGAAGTTTTAGGGGGATGTTTTTTCTTTTCTCCCCTCAAATGGTTCATCTACCAGCTTTAGGCATGACTGCGATCCCGACCGATCAGAGTGCGATCTTTTTTTCGTGCATCATCTTCCTTAGGTTGATCAGTCCGTAGCGCATGCGGCCGAGTGCCGTGTTGATGCTGCAGTTGGTGAGGGTGGCGATCTCCTTGAAACTCAGTTCTGCGTAGTGGCGGAGTACGATGACCTCCCGCTGGTCGGTCGGCAGCATGTCGAGCATCCGGCGTATCCTTTCGTGGCTCTGTCGTTGCATGAC
>CAJBPC010000102.1 GCA_903957405.1 uncultured bacterium
AATTCATTGCTTCGGAGCTGGCGATCACCGGGGTGAATTTCGCCATAGCAGAAACAGGCGGCATTGTGGTCTGCACCAATGAGGGCAATGCCGACATGGGGGCTCACGCGGCTAAAGTGCATATAGCCTGTATGGGCATTGAAAAGATCATCCCCCGGGCGGAGCATCTGGGCGTATTCCTTCGGTTGCTCGCGAGGAGTGCCACGGGACAGCCGGTTACGACTTATAACAGCCATTTCCTGAAGCCGCTTCCCGGCAGGGAGATGCATGTGATCATCGTCGATAATGGAAGAAGCAGGCAATTGGGTCGTGCTGAGTTCCGGGACTCTCTAAAATGCATCCGTTGCGGGGCCTGCTTCAATACCTGTCCGGTCTACCGCAGGAGCGGAGGCCACAGTTATCATACGGCGGTGGCGGGGCCCATCGGTTCCATACTGAACCCAAACATAGACATGCGTGCCAACGCCGACCTGCCCTTTGCCTCCACACTCTGCGGTTCTTGTAGCAATGTATGCCCTGTCAAGATAGATATCCACGACCAACTGTGGAAATGGCGGCAGGTACTTGCTGCCGAGGGGCATGTGGCCCTGTCAAAACGCACCGGCCTCCAATTTGCTGCGTTTTTGCTCTCGCGACCTCGAATCTACAGGCTCGCAGGAAGGGTGGGCCGTTTCGTCCTTCGCCATCTGCCCTGGCTGGTCAAGAATCGCCTGAACGCATGGCATCTGCAGCGGGAGATGCCTGAAGCCCCGGGGGAGAGTTTCCGGGACTGGTACATCAAGAACAGAAAAAAATGAATGCAAGAGAGAGGATACTCCAGGCGGTAGGCGCCAACAAGCCTGCACCAAGGCCTTTGCCGGTGCCGGATACCGAGCTGGTCATACGTTATGAGGATCCGTTGTCGACCTTCAGGGCGATCGTGGACAGCATCGGAGGCGCATCCGTGATCCTAGACGATTTTCAGTTATTGAAAGAAGAGATCTTGACCTATCGGGCAAATGGATCTTTCGTCATCAACAGGATCGCAGCTGCCGGTCCGGTCGATGCGGATATCGCCGGGTTGACGGCACAGGAGCTTGAATCCCTTGATGTAGCATACATTGAGGGCAAAGTAGCGGTGGCTGAGAATGGAGCGATATGGATACCTGAATCAAGCTTTGGTAACCGGCTTGTGCCTTTCATATGCACGCAACTGGTGGTGCTGATCGACAGAAATGATATTGTAGCAACCCTTCATCATGCCTATGCGCTTGTCGATACCGCAGCGGAGGGCTTCGGGATGTTTTTGGCAGGACCTTCAAAGACTGCGGATATTGAGCAATCCCTTGTCATCGGTGCGCATGGTGCCAAGGGGCTTGTGGTATACATACATTGACCCAATCCACCTGACCATGAAGTATTGATTGCAAGCCTGTTCATAGCTGCATCATCAGTGGGAAGAGTTGCGCTTTTGGGCTTATTGTCAGACAATTGCCTATGCACCAGATAATGTCCCGATGATACGGTTGTTGGACACGAGGGATCTGATGATCACAAATAACTGGTTGCTTTAAGGTGTGCAGACATTCTCCCCTGTCAGTGGAAAGCGGATGCAAAACATTATCTTCAGTAACAATGCCATCTTTGCGGCATCTATCCCAATCTGGTCGGATGCGCCTTTCCGCGAGGTAAAGCTGCGGATCCGTTAATGCCTGATGACGGATTGCTGATGCCAGGGATACCGCTATCAAAAAAGAATATGAGATCTATAACGGCTGCATTTTTTGCCAATGCTCTGGTGACCTTTTCTATGGTTTTTGTACAGTGCGCATCTGCGCAGGACCTGAAGCTTTGGTATGAGGAACCCGCTACACAATGGGTGGAGGCACTGCCGATCGGTAATGGCAGGATCGGAGCGATGGTCTTCGGTGGTGTGCAGTCTGAAAGAATACAGTTCAATGAGGAGACGCTTTGGACCGGCATGCCGCGCAGCCACGACCGAAAGGGTGCGTACAAATATCTTGACAGCATCCGCAATCTGATCTTTTCGGGTCGTCAGAAGGAAGCCGAGGCGCTTGCCGGTTCGCAGTTCATGGGATTGAAAAGCGATGAGGGTCAGCGGGATACCTGGCTTAGGAAAGTAAGGTTGAACAGCGGGATGCGCGGCGATCCGTCAGCGGAGCGTTATGACGACCGGGATTGGAAGAAGATGACAGTGCCATCTTTCGATGGATGGGAGGCCGTAGGGCATGAGGGGTTGGACGGCGCCGTCTGGTTGCGCACTTCATTCGATCTGCCGGAGGGATGGCTTGGGAAGGAGTTGTTGCTAGATCTCAATCGCATCCGAAACCACGACTTCACATACGTGAATGGAAAGCTGGTCGGCACGATGGAAAATGATGATCCTAGGCTTTACAGGATCCCTGCATCATTGCTTCATCCGGGTCGGAACATCATTGCCATACAGGTCATTAATTTCGAAAATAAGGGAGGGATCAGCGGCTACAAAGACACGAGCCGCCATATCGGTATCCATCCTGTTGACGGCAGCAGGGATCGGCAGTTATCCCTCCACGGACAATGGAGGTATTTCATACAGGATGATGATCCCCCGCTTCCGGGATTCTATCAGGCGAGCTATCAACCCTTCGGAGATCTAAGGATCAGGTTCCCGCATACGGATTCCGTAGCCTACAGACGGGAGTTGGACATTTCCACTGCCACCGCTTCCACGAGTTATCGTTCAGGAGGCGTTGCCTATAAGCGGGAATATTTCGTGAGCCAACCGCAACAGGCGCTGGTCGTAAGGCTTACGGCGGATAAGCCATCCGCCGTGAGTTTCGAAGCGACCCTCGAAAGTCCGCATAAGGGATATGTCTTAAAGAAGATCGATGACCGGACGATTGAATTGTCCGTGCAGGTGAAGGGTGGGGCTTTGAAAGGGGTTTCGATGATTCGTTTGATGCTAACGGGCGGAACGGCGGAGGCGGGAGAGGGTATCCTTCGGGTGCAAAATGCGGATGAAGCCATTCTCTATCTCACTGCCTCGACCAATTACAAGCATCACAAAGACGTATCAGGGGATCCTGTGGCATCCTGCAAGTCGGACTTACAGGCATTGGAGGGGAAGGCTTTTAGCGAGGTCCGCCGCGCGCATGTCAGTGAGTACGAGCAATATTTCAACACCCTCAGTATCGATCTGGGCCGGTCTGCCAATGAAGTCTTGCCTACCAATCGTCGTATTGAACGTTTTGCATCTTCACATGATCCGGCCTTTGCGGCATTGTATCTTCAGTATGGCCGCTATCTGCTGATCTCTTCATCCCGACCCGGCACCCGACCCGCCAATCTGCAGGGCATTTGGAACGATCTGCTGGTACCACCATGGGGCAGTAAATACACGACAAATATCAACGCCGAGATGAACTACTGGCCGGCGGAGCTGCTCAACCTTTCGGCGACACATGAACCGATGTTCAAGATGATCGAAGAGTTGTCAGAGACCGGTCGTGAGACGGCAAAAGAATATTACAATGCACCCGGTTGGGTGTTGCATCATAATACCGACCTCTGGCGAGGCACGGCAGCGATCAATGCATCCAATCACGGCATCTGGGTGACGGGTGGTGCATGGCTCTGCCAACATTTATGGGAGCGCTATCAGTTCTCGCAGGATCTTGAATTCCTCAGGACCAGGGCGTATCCCCTCATGAAGGAAGCCGCTCTTTTCTTCGATCACTTTCTTATTCCGGATCCTGCGACAGGTTGGCTGATCAGTACACCTTCCAATTCGCCGGAGCAGGGTGGACTGGTCGCCGGACCCACGATGGACCATCAGATCATACGCGATCTTTTCCAAAATGTCGTCAGGGCATCAGTGTTGCTTGGAGTGGATGCTGGCCTGCGTGCGCGACTCAAGGAGATGATCAAAAAGATCGCACCCAACCGTGTGGGACGGTACGGACAGCTGCAGGAATGGATGCAGGATCTCGACGATACCACCAATAAACACCGGCATGTATCCCATCTCTGGGCAGTTTATCCCGGCAGTGAGATCAACTGGGACAACACACCGGAGATGATGAAAGCCGCACGCCAGTCACTGCTCTATCGGGGCGATGCGGCGACGGGCTGGAGCCTCGGATGGAAGATCAATTTCTGGGCAAGGTTCAAGGATGGAGACCATGCCTTCCGGCTGATACAGATGCTGATGAGTCCTTCGAGAGGCAGTGGCGGCAGCTATCCAAATCTGTTCGATGCGCACCCTCCTTTTCAGATCGACGGGAATTTCGGTGGTGCGGCGGGCATCGGTGAGTTGTTGGTACAGAGCCATATGGGATATGTCGATCTCTTGCCCGCACTGCCTTCGGGCCTGCCTGAGGGGGAGGTGAAAGGCATCTGTGCGAGGGGTGGATTCGTGCTCGATATTTCCTGGAAGGAAGGCCGTCTGACGCGGGTCGTCGTTCGGTCGACCGCTGGTAAACCCTTGACGCTTCGGTATGGTAACCTCACAATTTCTTTGACGACAACAACCAAGGGCGGCCAGTATGTATTTGACGCGGCACTTTCGCGGCAATAGACTTTTGCCGGTATTCTCAGATGCAGAGGCCTTTTAAAATCGTTCAAGGGCACAGGAAAAAGGTGATCTTATATTTTTTTCCAGCTTCATGCCTGTCTGTCTGATGGAGTGGTTTTATGAAGGCGTGGCAGATATTTCACAGTCCGGTTCGGGTGTGGCATATAGGGACATACTCATCGCTCCTCCGGTGGTTGGAGACCTGAAGCACGCCATTGCCGGCTTCCACACTTTTCGGACAGATGGGAGCATCATGGGAGTAGACCGGTTCCGTGTTTCAACTTAGTCTATCCGTATCCGAGAGCATCCATGATGGTTGATATTGCCGGTGCCGGATACAGATCTGGATCAGCCCGGAGAGAAGTTCATCAGGGGATGTGTCAATAGATCTAAGGCATAGTTGCGAACCGGTTCAGGGAAGCGGGTATTTGCCGTGCGACCCGGAAGCATAAAATAAATTAGACAAAATTCTGAAATGAATGGATGATGAGAATATTGGCATGTGAAAAGCCGGGCCTGTTTCGATATATGGATGCGGAATGCCCTGGACCGAGAGAGGGACATCTTTTGCTGCGTGTGCATCGCATCGGCATCTGCGGAACCGACCTGCATGCTTTCGAGGGCACACAACCGTATTTCGAGTATCCGCGTATCCTCGGCCATGAGCTGGGTTGTTCTGTTGAAGACCCCAATGGGTCATCGGCATTCCGGAAGGGCGATCATGTGACGATCATCCCGTATTTCGATTGTGGTTCCTGCGTTGCCTGCAGAAATGGGCTTCCGAATTGCTGTGCATCACTCCGTGTGTTCGGGGTGCATACAGACGGCGGGATGCGGGAGTACATCTCAGTGCCAGAGTCTGCTTTGGTGCAAGGCGGTGATATGAGTTTCGACGAGCTCGCGCTAATCGAGCCGTTGTCCATCGGTGCGCATGGCATCCGCCGTGCGGGTGTGAAGCCGGGGGAGTTCGTCCTGGTCGTCGGTGCCGGACCGATCGGTTTGGGACTCATGGAGTTTGCAAGCATTGCCGGTGCGCAGGTGATAGCATTGGACATCAACGACATCCGACTTTACTTCTGTGTGAACCGGCTCCGCGTGCAGCATGCCATACATGGGAGCAAGGAAGACGTCTTACAAAAGCTACAAGACATCACGCAGGGTGACATGCCCACCGTGGTGATCGATGCCACCGGCAGCCAGCGCGCGATTCATGAAGGTTTTCAATACCTGGCACATGGCGGCCGATATGTGCTGGTGGGATTGCAGAAAGGTGATATCGTGGCAAGCCATCCCGCATTCCATATGCGGGAGGCCACGTTGATGAGCAGTCGCAATGCCACCAGGGATGACTTCGATCACGTGATGCGTTCCATGCGTGCAGGACTGGTGGATCCATCGGCATATATCACCGACAGGGTTGGTTTCGGGGATATTGCCGGCAGGTTTCCGTACTTGCTTGACCCGGCTAATGGCGTGATAAAGGCAATGGTCGAATGCTAAATGGATTTCATGAGGGTATCATCTTACACATGTTTGCTAACTGCGGTAAGGTCGGTGGTGCCTTGGACCGTTTATTGGAAAACTAAGCAAACCGCCGTTTGTTTCAAACATGATTTTCTATCCCTCTAGATTACCACGTGATCGTGCAGTTAAACAGTACGGTACACCGCGTTTTGCAAACCCAAAATTCATTTGTGTTGTGCGATCCTTGTTTCAATATACCTGAAATAGTACGGCAATTTGGTATCGGTGTGCTTCTTAGCAGCCTATCTGCGGCTCATGAATACCGAGATGGCAGCGGATGGTTCCTTCCAGTGCAAAATGTCTGGAGGAGAGTATACAGTGCATGATGAATGTGCATCTTTTTATTACGACATTTGGCGAAGCGGTCGTCCGGATGAAATAGTTGATAAAGCCCTTGGGAATGTCGAATTTTGGGGTTGCGATCTTAAACCCTATTCCGCTTTTGCCGAGGCGGTCAATGTCTCATTGAAAAGCATCTTACAAAACGCAATGCAACAGGCTCTGAAGGAATGCCTGCTGCCACAATTTTTTTTTGATCATGAAGCACAAGGTTTTAAAAGTACATCCTGCAGATAATGTCATCGTTGCGCTGAGCGATCTCCAAAAGGGCGAGACGGTCGGTTTTCAGGGTGTGGATTATGTCATGCAAGACAGAATCCAGGCGAAGCATAAGTTCTTTCAGCAGGCGATGCAGGCGGGATATGATGTGATCATGTATGGAGTGCTTGTCGGAAAGACTCAATCGGATATCCCCGCGGGTGGTCTGATGAACACGGAGAATGTGAAGCACGCTGCACAGCCATATGCCTATCGGAACGCCCATGTTTCGTGGACAGCTCCTGATGTGAGCAAGTTCATGCACCGGACTTTTCGTGGATTCCACCGAAGTGACGGTCGAGTCGGGACGGCTAATTACTGGCTCTTCATTCCAACTGTATTTTGTGAAAACAGGAACCTTGATGTCATCCGTGAGGCGATGCACAACGAGCTGGGGTATGCCGTGACGGAGAAGTACAAGAATTATACAAGGCATCTGCTGGAGGCCTTCAGAAAAGGGGATGACCTCAGCCTGGTCGATCTGTCACCCTCCTCCATTCCGGGGGAAAGTCGCCCTTTTCAAAATGTTGATGGCATCAAATTCCTCAATCATCAGGGTGGGTGCGGTGGTACAAGGCAGGATTCCGCAATCCTGGCAAAATTGCTGGTTGCCTATGCTGACCATCCCAATGTAGGTGGGGTGACCGTTCTAAGTCTTGGTTGCCAGCATCTTCAGGTCAGTGATTTCAAAGCAGACCTGCTCCGGCATAACCCAAAGTTCGATAAACCCCTCATCATCCTCGAACAACAGCAATCCCAAAGCGAAGAACAACTCATAGGAACGGCCATACGATCGACCTTCGAAGGCCTTATCGGAATCAACAAACTGGAGCGGAAGACCACATCCCTCGATAAACTCTGTATCGGTGTCAAATGCGGTGGCAGCGATGGATTCAGTGGCATTTCCGCCAATCCGGCAGTGGGGTACTGCGCCGATCTTGTCGTCGGCTTGGGAGGACAGATCCTATTGGCCGAGTTCCCGGAACTCTGCGGGGTGGAGCAGGAACTCGTCGATCGTTCCGTATCCAAAGAAACCGCTTCGAAATTCATCCGCCTCATGCAAGACTATAGCCAGGAGGCGGAGCGAGTGGGCTCTGGTTTTCACATGAATCCTTCTCCAGGAAATATCCGTGACGGACTCAT
>CAJBPC010000103.1 GCA_903957405.1 uncultured bacterium
GCCGCTGCCGCTCTTTCCTGATCCTCGCAGCGATCAGCTTCATCCTGGGGTCGGGCTTCGCAGGCTGAACCACCGGCGGTGTTTTCAATGTATCCATGCTCGTACTGATGATGGCAAATCTATTCCTCCCGCTCCGTCCGGGATATGATCGATATCATTCCGGCCATTGATCCATTCGGTTGTTTTCATCGCCCGGGCAAAGGACATGATACATAACGGTCATGCATAACCGAATAAATTCATTAGATCTATTTTGAAGGATAATAGCCTGAACCCACGATGTAGGTGTCCTTTCCGACTTTCACTCTTCTGACGTAGGTGAGCTTGCGCGTGACGGTGTTCTCCCCGGGCCGGTACCAGTGGTATTCCGTCCATGCACTTCCTTTGTTGAGTGCTGAATTGACATAGTTCCGCACCATGAAATTCCCTTTCGCATCCTTGATGTTCATTAGGTTCTTTCCTTCCAGGCTGGGTTGTGCGGGGTTGACGAGTTCCACTCCGCGATGGTCATCGACGAATACGTAAATGTCCATGAACCGGTAAGGACCGGTCTTGTCGCGCAGTTTCGGAAACGCGGCCCTTCCCTCCGTTTCGACCAGCTTCGCTGATCGGTTCACAAGGTCTTCTATGAATGTCCGGTCCATCTCCATATTGTAGATGCCGCAACCGATCATGTGCATTTCACCGGAAGGGAAGGTGACCCGCTTGATGAATGACGATTTCCATACCGGGAAAATATCCCCCGGCTCGGTGTTCATGTAATGCACCCACCCTTCACCCTTGTCGGTGCTCGCCGTATCCAGGAACATCCTGCCGTAAGGCCTGTCGAGATTGTCTTTCAGGTCGCGGACATTCGCCCCTTCACTCTTCGGGTCGGCCCCATGCATCACCCGGATGCCGGCTAACGTCCACACAAAAAGGTATGTATCATCCCGGTTCCATTTGGTTCCTTTCTGCCGGAACTCCGGGAATGCTTTTTCTCCTTTCTGTTCGAGTACCGATGCCGCTTCTCGCACGAGCGACATGAGATCCGCCGCTTTCATCTTCTTTGCGGAAGGCGCCGCTTTTGGCGCATCGGAAAGATACACGCCACTGCCGACCAGCACGGTCTGTTCGCCGATCTTCGCCGTGCTGACGAATGCAGATTTCTGCGTCGACGCACTCTCCCCGGGTTTGGGCCACATGTAATCCACCCATCCGGAACCACTGTCCCGCACCATTTTCCACATCTCCCGGATCAGATACTTGCCCTGTGTATCCTTGTGGTCCATGATATTCCTACCTTCGAGGTTCGGGAATCCGGGATTGACCAGGTCGACGCCTTTGGCATCTATCACGAAGACGTATGCGTCCTTCGCGATGAATGGCCCTTGCGGGTCGTGGAACAGCGGGAAAGAGAGCTTGCCCCGTTCCGTTATTTTTGCCACTGCATCCTGTACCATGTCCACCACGAAAATCCGCTGCATGCGGTCGTCGTACATGCCACAGGAGACGATGTACTCCTTTCCCGATGGGGCCTTCACGAGTGTTGAATAGGTGCTCTTCCAACGGGGAAGAATCCCGTTAGGTTCTGGCCACTGGTAGTGATACCAGCCTTCCGGTGATAGGGTGGTGGCGGAAGCGAGTATGCCTTTCACGATGTATTTTCCGTTCACATCCCTCAGTTCGAGGTGGTTGCGGCCTTCCATGCCGGGGTCATTGTGCACCAGCATATTGCCTGCCCGGTCCAGTACGAATATGTACCGGTCACCTTTGTTCCACCGGCTGCCGGTGGCCCTGAAGTCCTTGAATGCCGATTCCCCTTTCAATCCCAGCACCGCTCCGGCTTCATTGACCAATTGCATGATGTCCGTGACGGCATCCCTGACGGTACTCTTTTGCGCGGACTGTGCAGCGAGACGATCCCCAGTGAATATGCACAGGGAGATGACGAAGAGGATCATGCCACTGTAGATTGAACGTTTGCTTTTCATGTGCGGATGGTTATGCCGGCGTAAAGGTAAGCCGACCGTCGTCATGGCAAATATGACAGTCATCAGTTCCGGAAATGATGAAATCCCGCCCCTCCACGCAGCGCAGGAGGGATGAGGCGCATGCTCACACCACAGGGCAGGACAATCGAGCTGATCGCTTTCGCATCAGCCATTCGTGATGAATGCGATGTAGAGGGCATCCTCATCCACGGTGATCATTTGCGTTTTATTTGCCGGGATCAGTAAAGCCTCTCCGGGATTCAATACCACCGACTGCCCATCCACATCAACATGCAGCCGACCGCCGACAACCCACAAGTAACTTTCTCCGGCCATCGTTGTCTGCATCGGCCGGGCTCCTTTCGAGGCGTAGTATCGGATGATGCCCGACGTTGTCCCTTTCAGTTGCTGCCTGACGAGGTGTTCATTGACACGATCCTCCGGAGCGATTTCCCATTTTATTTTTTTCGATTCACCTGTTGCCGCAGCAATGTCTTCTGACGCAGTCTTGTTTTTTTCGGTAGTTGCAACGGTTGACATCCGATCCTCCTTGTATTTTAATCGTGGATGAGCCGGTTCTCCAAGGTTGATGCCGGGTGAACCGATATGTCAAAGTTATCTTACAGCGGGACCGATAGACATGACGGCAGTCATCATCTCGCAATAATGGAAAAGTAGCAACACTTGGGTTGCGCTTTTGGGATTCTTATCTCATTTTCATCAGCGAATCGGTTGTTGTGAATCGATTAATCATTATTTTGGGGCATGAATATTTCTCATTGCAGATCCCGCTTTCCGAAACTGCCCGCCGCAGCCAGGTTGATCTTTTTCATCTTCTTGACAGGCGCCTTCAATGTCGCGGGTGTTGCACAGACAGGCCCGGCTGTCGTCGCGGGAACTGATGTGAAAATCCATGACGTGGTTTTCAAGACGATCGATACGGTGGTCTTGAAGCTTCGGGTATATGCGCTGCCCCGGAATAAGCGAAGCCGCAAGTCGCCTGCCATCGTGTATTATTTCGGAGGTGGGTGGAATACCAAGAACCCGCCGCAATTCCATGAACATGCGTTGCGCCTCGCAGAAAAAGGGATGGTCGCCATCCTTGCCGATTACAGGGTGAAAAATGTGAATGGTACAAGCCCCATGGAATCCCTGTTGGATGCGAAGTCCGCGATGCGGTATGTCCGTTCGCATGCCAGGGAACTAAGGATCGACAGCGATCGGATCGCTGCATCCGGCGGGTCAGCCGGCGGTCATCTCGCCGCCGCCTGCTACACCAATGACCGCTTCAACGATGCCGGGGATGATCAGCGTGTCAGCGCAAAACCCAACGCACTCGTGCTCTTCAATCCGGTGATCGACAACGGCCCGGATGGGTATGGTTACGATCGGGTGAAGCAATGGTTCCCTGATTTCTCCCCGATGCACATGATCACAAAAGGCTTTCCGCAGACGATCTTCTTCATCGGTACCAAGGACTATCTCATCCCGGTCGCCACGGCGGAGACATTCCGTGATAAGATCATAGCCGTCGGGAGTGGTTGCGAACTTCATGTGTATGACGGTGCCGGGCACGGATTCTTCAATCAGCCGAATTACCGGAGCCTCGTCCTCCCCAAGGTCGATGCTTTCCTTCAGCGGATCGGATATGTCCGCTGACGCCTTTGTTACATTTGCATCCACCCGCACATTGAAATAAATACAAATGAGGATTTTTTTTCTCTTCTGTTTTACTATTGCATCCGTCCTTTCAGGTGCTGCACAGCGCGCTGCGCAACGACCCAATATCATCTACATCTATGCCGATGACCTGGGATACGGAGAGTTGGGCAGTTACGGACAGGAAAAGATCAAAACGCCCAACCTGGACCGCATGGCAAGGGAGGGGATGCGTTTTACGCAGCATTACAGCGGAGCTCCCGTATGTGCACCCTCGCGCTGCATGCTCATGACGGGCAAGCATTCGGGTCATTCATATATCCGCGGGAACTACGGTCTGGGCAGCGGTAGGGATTCGGAGGAGCGCGGACAAATGCCGCTTCCCGAGAATACTTTCACCATCGCGGGCATGCTCAGGCAGAGGGGATATCGCAGCGGCGTGATCGGAAAATGGTCACTCGGATTCCATGATAATTCCGGAAATCCACTGAAGCAGGGCTTCGACTATCAGTACGGATTCCTCGATCAATCCAATGCCCACAATCATTATCCAACGCATCAGTGGGAGAACGGGCGCTATGATTCGCTCGATAACCCCGCCTTCTGGGTGCATTCATCCATCGACGCAAAGACCGCTACGGATGCGGATTTCGCGAAGTTCTCCGGCAATGACTATGCCGCGGCCAAGGTCACGGAGAAGGCGGTGAAGTTTATTGAAAGGGAGAAGCGCGGTCCTTTTTTCCTCTACATCCCATACACTTTGCCGCATCTGGCATTGCAGGCGCCGGAGGATTATATGAAGCGCTATATCGGACAGTTCAGCGAGCAGCCATACTACGGAAATACGGGGTACTCCCCCTCGAAACATCCAAGATCCACCTACGCCGCGATGATCACATACCTCGATGATCAGGTGGGGATCATCCTTGCCGCGATCCGGAAACTCGGACTGGATAAAAACACCCTGGTGATGTTCTCGAGTGATAATGGAACGAGTGCCGGACCGATCGTGGATGCGAAATATTTCAACAGCACCGCCGGGCTGAGGGGTGTGAAGAAATCCCTCTACGAAGGAGGCTACCGGGTCCCGTTCATCGCCCGCTGGCCGGGCAAGGTGCCGGCGAATACAGTGAATAACCACGTGTCTGCGCAGTTCGACATCATGCAGACATTGGCGGAACTGACGGGCAGGAAGATCGGAAATACAGACGGGGTTTCGCTCCTGCCCACACTCACCGGCAGGAATGCGTCACAGGAAAAGCATCCTCACCTGTACTTCGAATTCGCAGAGGGCTCGGGGCAGGTGGCCGTCAGGTTGGGTGACTGGAAAGGGATACGAAAAGACATGAAGGCCGATCCGAATGCTCCCTGGGAGCTGTACGACCTCGCTACGGATGTCTCGGAGAAGAACAACGTCGCCGCCGCCCATCCTGACATCATCGCGAGGATGGCCGATATCGCCCGCAAGGAGCATGTACATCCGCATATCCTCGAGTGGGAATTCATAGACCCGATCGTGAAGAAATAAGGTCAGGCAGTATCCGTTAACGTTAGGTGGTAACATCGATCCATGCCCCGGGATGTCAGTCATCGATCCGCTTCTTCGTCAATTTTCTGAAGTCTTTGATGCGGTGAAAGGTGATGAAGTTTGCATCATGCGGGTTTGTATTTTCCCCGAAAGCCGTGCGCACTGCGGCTACGATGTCGTTCCCGTCCATCTTCCAGTCCGCATACTGGAACCCGTGCTTCAGGATCTTCGGACTATGGATGATCGTCTGGTGCTTGTCCCATGAAATGAGGTCTTTCGATGATATCAGCACCAGGCTGTTCCTCGCCCTTTCCAACGGATGCCGGAGCCGTGAAGCCCTTTCTTTTTCAGCCGCAGGCACATAATTCGCAAGCGACCAGTAGCGTCCTGTTTTTCGGTCAAAGTGTATGGTGAATTTCTTGCAGGCACCCGGCATGTTGACGAATCCCGTTGCCGGATCGAAGCTGATATTTTTTCCATCTTTCGATACCTGGACCATCGCCGCGATATCATCTCCCTTGTGATGTACACGGAGCATGTCGATCATGCCTCCGTCAGGGGATACGACGGCGTTGCCTTCCAGCCAGCTGGTATAGTCTGGGTGCTGTCCGGCGTGGAAGGGCAGCCTGTTGGATGCTGTCCATTTGGATGCGTCGAGGAGGTCGTCATCCACATCAATGCTCAGCATGAGCGCATCGAAGTGCCCCCATCCCTTGTCTGTGGTGTACTCGAAAGCCCGCCATATGCGTCCATTGTGGAAGACCACCGGTACCGGTGCGCAGTGGTAACCCATGCCGCCTTCTTTGCGCAGGAGCAGGCCGTTTTGCTCATCAGAAGGCTCCGTCCATGTCCTTCCTCCGTCTGTCGATCGGCGGATGACGACGTCGCTGACACCACCACGGGTGCCTATGAGGTACACATTCCCTTTATGCAGGAAAAGGCTGCTCCAGAACTGCCCTTTCAATTCGCTTCGGAACGACCAGGTTTTCCCTTTGTCTGTCGACACATGGATGCGCTTGATGCCGCCGGTAGCGTGTGGTGCATCCGGTCCCGTCAGGTGGTGGCTCGACAGGTAATCGCCATTCGGCATGACGAGGATGGAGGGTGCGCCGAGGTAAATCCTGCCATTTGAGGATTTTTCGATCACCGTGCCGGGAGGTGCCGGCTCCTGTGCAAAGATGTTGATGCCGGCTGAAGATAACAGGCATGTGATCATGCATGACCGGATCCATGCAAGGCATTGCATTTTCATGTGTGGCGTGGGTTTTATTGGGATGCGCGTATGCACAAGATAAATTTTTCGCGGCATAGGAGATATTTTTCTAATTTGTCCTGCACAATCTTCTTGTTGTCACATAAAAATCATGTTGAATCCATGCTAAGTCTCCGTATCCGTGTCGCCGGGATATGCCTTTTCGCCTTGTCGGCCTTTTATTTGAACATGCATCAGGTGGCCATCGCGCAGCAGAATAAACCCAATGTCGTCATCATATACACCGACGATGTGGGGTATGGAGATCTGTCCGTTTACGGGGGAAAGATACCCACGCCGAACATCGACAAGCTCGCAAAGCAGGGGCTTCGGTTCAAGAATGCCCATGCCCCGGCATCTACGTGTACCCCTTCCCGTTATGCATTGCTCACGGGGGAGTATCCATGGCGTCGGGCCGGGACGGGCATAGCGCGCGGGGATGCGTCCCTGATCATTCCCGTCGCTAAGGAGACGCTTCCGAAGATGTTTCGTCGCGCGGGATATCACACCGCTGCAGTCGGGAAGTGGCATCTGGGGCTGGGCGGCGAGGAAGGACCTGATTGGAACGGTACCGTGAACCCGGGTCCTATGGAGATCGGTTTCGATTACTCCTACATCATGCCTGCGACGGGGGATCGTGTGCCTTGCGTATACATGGAGAATGGACGGGTGCTGAATCTGTCAAAGGACGATCCGATCAGGGTTGACTATCAAAAAAACATCGGTAACGAACCCACGGCCATCTCACACCCCGAGCTGCTCAAATTGAAATGGACGCACGGTCATAACAACAGCGTCGTGAATGGAGTCGGTCGGATTGGATACATGACCGGTGGGAAGTCGGCCCTGTGGCGGGATGAGGATCTTTCAGATTCGCTGACCCTCAAAGCCGAGCAGTTCATCCTCCGTTCCGCAGGGGAACCCTTCTTTTTATACTATGCCACGCATGACATACACGTGCCGAGGGTGGCGCATGAGCGATACCAGGGACGGTCGGGGTTTGGCCCGCGCGGTGACGTTCTTATAGAACTTGACGAATCCATTGGAAGGCTCATGCAGGTGCTCTCGGAAAAGAAAATCCTTGACCAGACGATCGTGATCTTCACAAGCGATAACGGACCCGTCCTCGACGACGGATATGTCGACCAGGCTGTCGAGAAGCTGGCGGACCACAACCCGTGGGGAGGATTCAGGGGCGGCAAGTACAGCGCCTTCGAAGCCGGTACTCGGGTACCCATGATCGTTAGCTGGCCGAAGCAAATAAAAGCGGGGAAGACTTCCGATGCGCTGTTCTCGCATGTCGACATGCTCGGCAGCCTGTCATATTTTCTCGGACAGTCCATCGACAAGGCCAGTGCCAAGGACAGTGAGGATCACTGGCAGGCATTGGTCGGGCGATCTGATAAAGGCAGGGAAGGCATCACCGTGGAGGCACTGATGGGTGTGGTGTCTTATATCCGCGCGGATGGATATAAATACATCCCCGCAAGCAAGGGGCCTGCCATCACCAACCAGTGGACAAATATCGAGACGGGCTTTTCTCCCAAAGAGCAATTGTACCATTTGCATAAGGATCCCCGTGAACGCAATAACCTCGCAGCGTCCATGCCTGAAAAGCTGGAAGAACTGAAAAAGGAACTCGATCTCATCCGGAAAAAATGAGTCTCATCAAAATAGCCATCCTCATTTTCACACATAATGAAAGGAAATAAGATAACGTTCGGGTGTCTGTTGCTCAGCCTGTTGGCGGTATCGTTCGCTTTTACGGGCACAGCCCAGGGTACCCTGCCTCCGGGTGTTGTGGTGAGCAAGGCGCCATCTGAAAAGACCTATCTCGGCTCGCCTTCCATCGTGATCCTTCCATCAGGAGATTACCTTGCCAGCCATGATTTTTTCGGACCGGGCGTGGATGCCGATGGTGTTGCAGGGCACACGCGGTACTTCGTATCACCAGATAGGGGCAAGTCATGGAGCCAGCGCAGCATCGTCAAGGGGATGTATTGGAGCAATCTGTTCCTGCACCGTGGTGCGCTCTATGCTTTCGGTACGCGCGGTGGGGTGAACGACTGCGTCATTCGGCGCTCTGATGATGAGGGCCTGACGTGGACGGAGCCGACGGACGAGCAACACGGCTTGCTCCTGCGAAAGCAGGGCAATATGGGATATCACTGCGCACCCATGCCCATGGCGATCAGCAAAGGCCGTATCTGGCGGGCCATGGAATTCACGCCCGACAAGGGCTGGGGGAAGTTTCAGTCGATCATGTTGAGTGCGGATACATCCTCGGATCTGCTGGATGCCGGGAGCTGGCAAATGTCAAACCGCCTATCCTTCGATACAGGCTGGCACAAGGGTTACAATGCATGGCTTGAAGGGAACGCCGTAGTCGGCCGGGATGGGGCGGTGTACAATATCCTGCGGGTAGATTATCAGGGGGATGATATCGCCGCGATGGTCGATGTATCCGATGATGGTCGTCGGCAGTCTTTCAACCCTGCGGAAGGCTTTATCCCTCTGCCGGGCGGATGTAAGAAATTCGTCATCCGCTTCGATCCCGCGACGAAAAGGTACTGGTCGCTTGCCAACTATGCCCCGGTAGCGGAAAAGGAAAAGGCCAAAGCACTCGGGCATAAGCTCGAGCGGGCAAGGAATACCCTGGTGCTGTTGTCGTCGTCGGATCTGCGACACTGGGACAAACACAAAGTTGTCGCGTACAGTCCAGACATCCGCCAGCATGGTTTCCAGTATGCCGACTGGCAGTTCGAGGGAAAGGACATCATCGCCGCTGTACGGACGGCATTCGGAGAAAAAACACATGGATCTCATGATGCGAACCATCTGACCTTCCATCGCATTCGGTCTTTCAGGAAACTCGCGAAGTACAGGATCACCGACTGATCTCAGGCTGTGGAAATAAATTCGGGTATTCGTTAGGATAAGGCAGCAAGTCAGGCGCTTTGCCTGTCTTGTTGCATGACGTTGCAATCTGCAAGGGGGTGTAATAAAAAAATCTGATGGTATATCTGAGGCCGGGGCACTTTTGGCTTCCAGTGTTGATCTGTCTAAGCATGATGGCCGGTGCAGCTGAATTGCCACCGGTGAACAGGCTTGGCATCTCGCAGGGGCTTTCAAACAACTCCGTCCGCACGGTCCTGCAGGATCAGCGGGGATTCATTTGGTTTGGCACATATGACGGGTTGAACCGTTATGACGGCCGTGAATTCAGGATTTTCAGGAACCGCCTGAACGATACCAATTCACTGCCGCATAATTATATTTATTCCCTTCACGAAGACCGCTTCCGGAACCTATGGATCGGAACGGGGCAGGGCGTCGTTCGTTACGACCATATCACCGGCTCATTCAAGCCACTGCTGATAAAGGCGTCCAATGCCGTCAATCCCGCAAAAATTGCCGTAAGTGCCAATTCCATCTCGTCGGACGCGAAGGGCAACCTCATGGTGTCAACGATCGGTTGGGGATTTCTTGTCAAGCGTGTGGGGGAGGAGTTCGCGCGTCAGGTGCCTGTTGTGACAGCCAATGGAGAGAAGATCGATTGTCATCTCCGGTCTCTTTGCTTTGTTTCGGGCAAGGCATGGATGTTTATACAGGACATCGGGATTTGTTACTATGATGCTGTTTCAGGCAAGGTCCTGCCCGTGAACAAAGAGCGTAGAACGGCCAATGCCATGGTCCCGGATGGCCGTGATGGCATCTGGCTGGGCACGGATGACGGTCTCTATCACTACTCCATCTCAACGAATCGTTTTCTGCAACATTATGACGAACGCATTGGTGAGCTGAATGCGAACGAGGTCCTCAGCCTTTGCTTCGATGTGCATGGCCGTCTTTGGGCCGGTACCGACGGGGGAGGGGTGAACATACTCGACACTTCGAAAGGTTCATTCAGCTATATCCGTCCCGGACATGGACGATACAATCTCTCCAGCGAGTCGGTGTATTCGATCATTTCAGATAATGAATCCCGCATGTGGCTTGGACTCAGAAAGGGTGGGTGCAACGTCCTCGATGAATATAAAAGTCCTTTCGTCACGGTCTCCTCAGAGCCGGACCAGCCTGATGCCTTGTCGAGCAACTTCATCTATTCATTCTGTCAGGACGACGATGGTCAAATATTGATCGGTACCGACGGGGCGGGCGTGAGCATCTGGAATCGGACGGCGAATACATTCCGGAATTACCGCCATCGGGTTGGTGACATGGGGTCGCTATCCCACAATAACGTCACGAGCATATGTAAAGACCATACAGGAACCGTCTGGGTGGGTACTTTTGGCGGTGGTGTCAACCGATTCGACAGGAAGTCTGGCCGATTCAGCGTATTCCCCTGCATCAATGATCTGACGGGTGTGGAAGACAAAAAGGTTTCCATGATTTACGAAGATGGTACCAAGGAGTTTTGGGCCGCGACGTTTTCCAATGGGAAACTCTACCGGTTAGATCGAAAGCAGAATCGTTTCGTCATCTTCGACCAATCCATTTACGACATCAACTGCATGGCAGAGGACGGATATGGCGGCCTGTGGGCGGGTAATTCGCATAACCTGATCAGGGTGGACAGAGAAAAACGGGTGCACCGGTTTTTTAAGATGGGCAAACCCGTAAGGGCGATCTATGAGGATCGTGCCGGGAAATTCTGGGTAGGAACGGAAGGCGGTGGGCTTATTCTTTTCGATGCCAGGAAGGGAGAAATCATCCGGAGGTTCTCAGAAGCCGATGGTCTGTGCAACAACTCTGTCTTGAATATCAAGGAAGATGCCCAGGGGAACCTATGGCTCAGTACGTTCAATGGACTTTCCAGGTTCAATCCCGAAAAAAAGCAGTTTCGGAATTTCTTTGAAAGTGACGGATTGCAGAGCAACCAGTTTTATTATAAATCCGCTGTCAAACTGTCCAGCGGGGAGCTCATGTTCGGAGGCATCAATGGCTTCAACATCTTCGATCCGGCAAGGATCCGCGTGCGGAATTTCACCCCTCCGGTGCATATCACCAGCATCATGGTGAACAATAGGCCGATCAACGAAGTGTCAGCTTACATCGGTAAGGCTGACAATTCCGCGATCAGTGAACTGCGGATACCATATGCCGAGGCGGTACTTTCCTTCGGCTTCAACGCGCTGGAATATTCATCTCCCGAGAAGATCCGGTATGCCTATTATCTGCAGGGATGGGATAAGGACTGGAACTATATCAGCAATGTGCGGAACATCAACTACAACAACATCCGGGAGGGATCTTACACCCTTCGCATCCGAAACACCAACGCCAACGGAGACTGGAACAAGACCGAAGCGAGTCTTCGCATCATCATTCTGCCTCCCTGGTACAGGAGCTGGTGGGCCCTGAGTCTCTACTTGCTGATGGCCGGTACTGCGGTCTATTTTTACGTCAAACACCGGGCACAGCAGGCAGATCTTCGATACAAGGTGAAGCTTGCAGAGATCGATGCGGAGAAGGAAAAGGAGATCAACGAAAAGCGACAGTCATTCTTCACCAACATCTCTCATGAGTTCAGGACACCCCTCACCCTGATCATAAACCCACTCAAGGATCTTGTTGGCCGGGATCCCGAGGGTGGCGAAAACGAGGCGTTGAATTTCGTCTACCGGAATGCAAAACGACTGCTAAGCCTGGTGGACCAGTTGTTGCTCTTCCGAAAGACGGAAAGTGAGACCGGCAGCATGAAGCTTACGAAGTTGAATTTCAAGGAATTGTGCCATGATACCTATCTGAATTTCTCCCAGGTGGCAAAATCAAGGGGTATAGCGTATCTGTTTGAATGTCCGGAAACGGATATCATTGTCTTTGGTGACCGGGAAAAGCTGGA
>CAJBPC010000104.1 GCA_903957405.1 uncultured bacterium
ATCTGGTAGCCTTAGACATATGTGTACGGAAAAGTATGATAAAACAAAAGGTAATCCTATCCCTGATCAGGGTGTTTCACCCTTGCCTACCGATCCGATATATTTCTTTAACACCCAGGAAAGTATAAACCGAAGCAGATAAATGATGACCAGCGTGATCAGAAAAAGGATGAAGACCATCTGACTGAGGAAGAGTTCTTCCAAACGGGTCAACCGGGCAAACTGCGACCGCAGGTCCATGACATGCAGTATGAACGGCAATAGTGCCAGCGCAAGCAGTGTGAAGAGCAGAAAAAAACCCGTTTCCTGTATGAACTTTTTCATGGTGGTAGCTTACCTGCGGTTCATGGCCTGTGTATCTGAAAGACTTTCGATAACCGGAATATCACATACCCGATGCCAATGCCCGTCAGAAATGCAAACAAAGAACGGATCTGTGAGGAATCGAAAAAGTCTATTAGTCCAAGCAATGGGATGATCAGAAGCGTACTGACGAGGATATACACGTAAAAGTTCAGCTGGCTGTAGAAGAAAGACTCCCGGACACGCCAGTCACTGAAGGCGATGAACATGGCTATAACCATGGTGATGGCGAAGACGATGGCCGCGGTGACCAGCAGATCCGCATACTTCAGGAAGAAGCCTGCCACTTGAATCGGATATCCCTTGAGGTATGTGACGGGGTCGGTGATGCGCAGGGTGTCGGTCGTGTATTTATCTT
This sequence comes from uncultured bacterium, assembly GCA_903957405.1. Lineage (GTDB taxonomy): Bacteria > Bacteroidota > Bacteroidia > Chitinophagales > Chitinophagaceae > Pollutibacter. The sequence goes on from CAJBPC010000104.1 coordinate 722, forward strand.
TCAGCAACTGCCAGAACTCCCTGTGGCCCTGATCATATCCGAGCGCCCAAAGCCCCACGCCACGAAGGTTTCGCGACATGGCAAGATCCATTTTCCGACCCATGGTGTAGTCATCGTCATACCAGCACTCAAGGGCCGTCTGATCCGGAAATTCCATGAAGTAATAGTTGGTCATGGTGTTTGCGTCCAGAGACGGCTCAACCCTATAAGCTGTGTCGATCGTATTATAGAGCATGCGGATCTCACTGTAGGTGATCTTCTTGTCGAAGACCGACTCGTAAATGCCTTTGCTGTTCTTTGTCGCTTTCCATTGTGCGCCGTATAGAGGCAGGGCCAGGATGGTTTTGCGGGTATCTATGCCCTGGGCGATATAAGTATCCAGCGTCCCTTCAAGGCTAGGCCCTTTTCCATTCGGCGTCGTGAGAGGCGCCACGGCTCCGCTGGCCTCGTCCTCGGTTTTATATTCAAATCCTGAAATGACCAGTGCATCAGCATGCCGTTGCAGTTCCTGTACGTCAAAAAATCCATTTTCGTTTTCCGCAGGCAGGCTGATGGCCAGGTAAGACTGACTGAGGGACGCATTCAATCGAGCGCGGAAGGCCGCGACAAATCGCAGGAATGTCCTTTTCGAATCACTGGGCATGTCAGAAAAATTCAGGTCGACACCATCCGCATTCTTTTCCGTCAACAACAACATGACGGAATCCGCAAGCGTGCCCCAGGCATTTTCGTTGCCAAGAAAAGTGGCGGTCTGTTCCTGACCCTGACAGGCGACGGTCAGCAACACTCGACAGTTTTTTGCATGTGCGGAATCCACGATAGACATGCTTCGCCACATATCCATGTCTTCCGGATTGTGACAACCACCGGTGGCCGGATCGACGATATACCCGTAAAAGGAAACCGTCGTCAACAGATTGTAAGGATATGACATCCAGTTTTCACCCATCCACGACGGATGCCATCCGAAGACCTCCACTTCGCTGTTGATCTTTCGAATCGAAGAATCCCTGATGAAATGCGTCCGCAACGAACTGTCCCAACCGATATCCACGGATTTGTCGGGTGCGGAATTCAGGTTGAGTGCGGTGTACAGGAATTCGTAATCGTTGATCAGGTTCTTCTGCCTGGTGGATGCCAGATGTCGGCTCATCGTATCAGATCCTGCATCCCCGGTTTTTTTCTTCACCAGAGAGAATGCCTGACTCGTACTTCGTTCCAGTATGCTATACTCGGATGCCACCATGCGGGAGCTCGAACGGAGCTTAGTGTATTGATCCCTGCAGGAGACCAGCTGGATGAGAAGGATCGTTATGGCTGCGAAGCGAAACAGGATACTCATATCACGGATACGATTACATAGTTGATGCAAGATTTTTCTGTCACTTCCTCTTCGACTTCATAACTGTCGGTGTACAATCCAACGATGTTGAGTTTGGTCTTGTAGTCATACACCTTCGAAGTGTTCTGAAGCGTCATTTGCACGCCAGATGGATTGCCCGACTTCCCCGTCACAATGAACGCGGCGAAATTCGCCCGGTTGTTTGCGGTCGGGGCAAGCACGGAAGTCTTGATGTATTTTCCGTCAGCGCTCCGGATAACCCGCTTATCCGCATGTTGCAGGGAGATCCTCAGGTCTTTGTTCCGGTCTTCCGGAAGCCATACCGCATCATCCGGATCGAGTTCGTTCAGCAGGTAACGGGTGAGCGGATCAGGAACCGTCTCCGCAGTGGCTTCCATCGCCCACTCTTCCTTGGTCTGATTGTCGGATCCCAGCCAAAAGGCCCATGCGATATACTTCCTGTTCTTCGTGAATGGAATCTGCATCCTCATGGTATTGGGTTGGGTTATATTCTTGGTGGAAGAAAGATGCACGGCATCATCATACAACATTTCCTGGATCGTGTCCGTCATCATCCGCTTCACCTTGACCTGCTGGAACAATGTGTCGCATTCGTATTTGACAGCGAGTTGACGGGCGACCTCATGCCGGATCACCAGCAATTTCCCCTTCGAGGGAAGGATGCCCTTGTTAAGGAGGTTGATCGCCAGCACCCCGTCAGCTGTGGCCACGATGGCCGCCTCGATGTCCTTGTCCTTTTTATTCAAAGAGGTACTGAAACGCAGTTCCTTGCCTTCCAATACTTCCATCTCGTCGAACCCCGCACCCCGCATGATCCGGTATGTGATGAAAAGTGTGTCACCCTTCTTGATCTCATAATTCAGGCTCTTTGTACCACCCAGCCACCGCAGGGAGAAGACAAGGTTCGCCATCACCTTCACCGAAGGGTCCGGCAGGTCAATGAGCGGCAATAAGATGAGATCAGACTCCGGAATGACGATGTTTCCCGACTTCTCGAGCACCCCCTTCAGGCTGTCGACCTTTGCCTCGATGCGGGCCCTCAGGGAATCGGTCTGGAACAGGGAGTCGATGGTGCCGAGTTTCCCAAGCACCTCCTCCTTGAAATATTCAAGGTTTTCTATCACATATCCCTTGCCGTCTTCCAATGGTTTCAACAGCTTCTCCTTGAACGGGAACTTCTGCTGCGCCAGGATGGAAAAGTTGCACATAATGGCAATTACGACCAGCACTGCCGCTTTCATGCAGACAACTGAAATGGGTCTGCTCATGTCACTTTTGTTTAAGTTTTTTTTGCAGCTCCAGTCTGAGGGCTGCATATTTATCGGTCAAGGGCAAAGGCCCCTCTCCTCTTTTACCTTCTGGCATCGGCGCACCCGGCCTTTCCTCCGGTTCATGCATCCCTCCGCCATGCAATTCGACATTCTGCCGGTAGACCGTACGCATGTAACGGAGCTTGAATTCATTTTCCCCCATGCGCATCAGATTGTCATATGGACCTTCCGGTGCCATCAGCTTGCTGAAGACCGGTGTGATCTCAATGAGGATCAACAGCATCGTGATCGACAGGGACGCCATTCCACCCATGCCGTTCAATGCATTCAGCCGTGCCAGGAAGCCGGTGGAGAAATTGATCTCGATGCGCTCCCTTTCGGCAACGTATTCGGCTGTCAGGCGTTTCTTCTCCCGGGCCAGCTCGGCCATCGCAAGATCGATCCTGGCTTTCTCCACATTGAACTCTTTCACGAACTCATTGTATTTCTCCATCTTGGCTTTGCATTCCTCCCCTCGTCCTTTTTGTCCCGTGCCACAGGTGCCATCGCACTCACAGATATAATCCAGATAATATTTTTCCTTCAGGGAAAAATACTTGTCCATCTCTTCCTGCAGTTGTTTCGACTGAGCGGCATGCTGCAGGGTCTGTGCTTCATGCCTTGTTTGCAGATCACTCAGCTTCCTGGTCTTCGTCTCAGAAAGGACCTGGTTGATCTCTGTATTGAAGATCTCCATCTCCAATGGCTTCGAGATCACCACGGCGATTGCCACGGCCAGCAGCATGCGGGGCAAGGCCTGCACAAATTCCCGAACCGGTTTTCCGTTCTTCCGAAAGCTGGACACGATGAACCGGTCGAGGTTGAAAATGATCAATGCCCAGAAGAGCGCCAAGGGGATGCTGACGTAGAAGGCATGAAAGACCACCTGGAATGCATAAAATGACGACAACAAGGCGAGGATGGACGTGAAAAGTACCGTCGCCCCGATGCTGGCATGCTTGTTCCATTCAGAAGTGGGACATTTCTCCAGCACATCGTGGCTGCTCCCCGAACAGAAAACGAGAAATTGTACAAGCCTGTTGTGTGGATCTACGATCATTTGAATATTTTTTGGATGGCCCTGAGAAACTGCTGCCAAAGCGACCCTTTCCGGTGGGCTCTTCGTTCAGGCATCTCCGTGACATCCTTGTGGTTTTGTTCGGGGACCACGATTCCTGCGGAGAACGTCTCGATATGGGTGTAAACCTCCATATTTGCGACGTATTCGCCATAGGTTGTGATGAATGTAAATGTAAATTTTTCATCATGAAAAACCTGAAAAACATGTTCTCCATTGCTTTGGATGCTGCCTAACCTAGCTTCAGAGAGCAATCCTGAGGCGGAAGCGGACCACTCCAGCCGAAGCCTGTCAGACTTCAACACGGCATAAATGTGATCCGGACTGTTGGCGGATTGCAGGGGGATGAATTCGGAAGATGCCGTATCGAATACAGACAGCTGCAGTGACAGCGGCGAGTCTTCCTTCATCTTCACAAACAGGGATTTGATGAGTATCCCGGAGCGATTCCCGGCCTTCAGTCGAAAAAGAGTGTCTTCATAGATGGATGCGGAGAGCGTACCCGATGATGCCACAGGCCCGAAACCCGGGTCGAGTTCGATGAAATCGGCTTCTTCCACATCCCAGTATAACTGAACGGACCGCCCCTTGCTGACTTCCGCCTGATCGGCCTGAAAGACGATGCGGATCTCATCAGCTGAAGGGTTCAGCTTTTCGGCATGTGAAGCGATGCGCTCCAGCTCCTTACTCTTTGCCAACAGCAGCTCCCCATGGTTGTCGGCGCCTTCATATTCGGTATTGCTCAACAACTGCTGGCGGTCGAAGATGGCGTAATACTCGGTCCGCTGGAGCTGGTCGAAGAGCGGAGTGGTGAAAACATTCGATCCCGAAACAGCCAGCCTCCGAAGGATATTGGTATGCTTCATCGTACGCTCAGATGGGAACTGGCAGATGACGATCTCCAGGTATACGCCCTTGTTGACCAGCCGGATCAGATCATGCTCCATCTTCTCGAAGTCACGCACACTGGTGATGATCTGCGCCTGGTGCTGTACCCTTCGCAACTGTGCGGCCACTTCCGCACCCCAGTCAAATGGCCAATAACGGTAACTGAACATGATTTTATTGATGTGGCCGAATCAAAGGATGGGTGGATTTTTTCAATGCAGTCAGGCACATCACAGCTTTGACGTCTTGCCTTCCTTTCCAAGTTCGCGGACGATACCATGCACCACGTCTTCCTGCCAGATCCTGTCTTTCTGTTTGCGCCGAGAATGTATCCAGGCGAATTGCACGGCGTTGTTGATGGCACCGCCGGCTATCTCGTAATTTCTGGCCAGCAAGGGTATGTCCACGTCAGGACCCAGTTCGAATGAGGAAAGCACATTCCCCCACAACAGTTCCCGTTCTCGCGCCTGCGGCAGGGTGAAATTGACAATGCTTTGAAACCTTCTGATGAATGCCCTGTCGATATTGGGTTTCAGATTGGTGGCAAGTATGATCAATCCGTCAAAGGACTCCACGCGCTGCAACAGGTAGGAAGTTTCTTGATTCGCGAACCTGTCCTTGGAATCGGTCACGTCCGTTCTTTTGGAAAACAATGACTCCGCCTCATCGAAGAACAAGATCCAGTCCTTGTTCTCTGCAAGGTCAAATATACGTGAAAGATTCTTCTCCGTTTCCCCGATATACTTGGAAACGACCTGTGAGAGATCTATCCGGTAAACACTCCGCCCGTGGGCATTTCCCAGGATGGAAACGGTCAGCGTCTTGCCGGTGCCCGGTGGCCCGAAAAACAACGCCCTGTAACCTTTCCGAAGCCGCCGGCTCAAGGTTTCACTGGCACGGATCTCCTGCTGGAAAGACATCCATGTTCGGATGTGTTGCACCTCATCCAGCACTTGCGGACTCAACACGAGGTCATCCATCGTCTGGTGTGTGGAGATCCGCGTAGCAGGAAAGCTGCTGCTATACGTTGGTTCGAAAGCCTCCCCGGTGGTGATGATCGACAGGCATTCGTCGGAGATCGAGAGTTTTCCGGACCAGAACGTTTCGGCCACTCCATTATGCGACAAGCTGAGGATATTGTCCTTACGGAAGAAATGATCGTCTTTGAAGATGTTCAACAATCTAACGCGTTTTCGAAGATCCTTGCCCGCAAGCACAAAACAGGCCGTCTCCCCGGTAGGGATGAACCCACGGTGCTGGGTGGAATCCTGACCGCCGAATTCAGAGAAATTCCTGGAAATGGATTTGTTCTGGATATAAAACCGGTCGAAAAGCTGAGGGTTGAGGTGCGGCACGAGCGACATGATCAGGATGATCCTCTCCTCTGGAGTCATCCCATGCGCCAACACCAGATCCTTGTAGGTGCCCGTTTCCATTGGAATTTCCGGAGGAGGCATCTCTGACAGGTCGAATTCACGGTCCTCGAAATACCGCTGCATGCGCGCGTCCAGGACCTGGGAAAACCAATCGAGCTCCTGCTCTATGAATGTGATGTTATGTTCGTTGTGTGCAGTCATTTGATTCATCTCCAGTTGATCACCAGTCTCAATGGCATCCAATTTAACTGAATCATCGCTATGTTCCAAGGCAATGTATTGAGCAACATGTCATATGCTTTCCGCTCCACGATGAGTTCCCAACGATCCTCCAGCAGATACAGCCGTCCTTCGCGCTGCAGGAACGACTCCCTGAAGGTTTCCGGACGGGTGGTATTCATCTTTTCCCAGTTGCTGATGGCACCGACAAGCATTTTCCCGGTCAGCTCCTCCTCCTCTGGCTTGATATCCAGCACCGGGGGTATCGCCACGTCCTGTTCCGCACCGCAAAGCAGCTTGTTGAGCGAAAGATTGAACACATCCAATTCCGTCTTGCCGGTGACCATATACTCCGTCAACTGAATGGCCTTGATCTTTTCATCCTCCCCGATGAAATTACGACCGTCTGTAAGATTCAGAAAATCAAAATATCGTCCCAGAAACGGCCATAACAATATCAAACCGGCATTCATGATGGTCGTGCCTTCGCCCGGCTGCAGCAATTCCGGTTCCACCGGCCCGGCTTCCTCGACTGCTTGCTGCTTTTTTTTCAGTTTTCGTTCCTTTTCGGGCAACGGAGCCCTCAATTCAGGCACAAGTACCAGCATCTCCTTCCACAAGTCACGCTCCGATACCACCATCTGGCTGATGGGAAGACTGTGGAAAAGGTCAAGCTCCTCCACGGATAGTTTATCCAGGATCCTGCGCACCAACGTGGCGAGGAGATCCACCGGATCCCGCAATTTCTGCGACAAGGCAGCCCAATGCTCAAGGATGATATCCCACTTGTCCTGCCGGCCGCGGGCACCGGCGAGCTTCCAGAAATCTATCCGGAAATGCCTGGCCGCCAGGCGACTGAACAGTTCAAGGGTCTGCATCAACGTCGGATGAATGACCATCAGAAAATCCTTCTCGAAGCCGGTGGCCATGAACCGCAAAATCCGCTTGCGGGACGACTGTCGCGCAGCACCGGCATGGAGCATCGCCCGGATCGCCTCGGGAGCCTTGGGGAGATATTCCCTGAGCCGCTCGTATAGATCCTTCTCGTTCAGCACCATCCCATGCGGCATGATGATCCCATTGTCGAGAAAATACGTGAATATCTCCTGAAAGTCATGCAGCGTCCGGCCCTCATATCGCATCACCTGCATGACAAGATCGCGTATGGGTTTATAGCGGCTGGTCCGAAGCGGCAAAAGAGATCGGTCACGCAGGACATTCTTGGCCGCGAATTCCATTTCCCGGAAACGGAACATCTCCCGCAGGAATCCCGACACACGCATCTGCACCGGGACCGTCGGGCGATACCATATCTCCCTGAACGCCGCTAACAAAAGACCGATCCGCCGCTTGCCGGCATCCTTCAAAAAACGGCCCATCAAAAGGCCGATGAAGCCTGACACTTCTGGATCCGAAATATGCACTTTTAACGCATCAAGCAGGTGTGACCCGATCATTTCCGGGGTAAAAAGGTCAGGAATCCGATCGATCACAGAAGGTGCGAGAACAGGATGCCCCAACACGAAATCAAGCCCTCTGAGCCGGATACGATCCTTCAGTTCCTCAACCGAAGACCTGCCGGCGAGGGTACCCTCCTCCAGGAACGCGATGATGTGCGCGTCGGTATCGACCCCGTCAGCGTCGTACTGGCGGTCACGGATACCCGAAATACGGGCGTCACCGGACCTCGTCGCATCCGACCCGGCGGCCAGGGATTCCGCCCTGCCGCCCTCATGGCCTTCCGGAGGATCCTGCACCGAAACTTCCCCGTTGCTGCGGAACAGCGATTCCGGAAGACCGGCAGCGACTGCATGGGCACGCAGGGCTTCCCAGCCATCCCGACCACGGAGCCCCGACTGACCGAAAACCCTGAACAGTGCGGTATGGATGCTTTCCGCCGAACCGAACTGCCAAAGCCTGTTGCGCATGACAGACCGGAGCAGGGAAGCACTGGCATCTCCGGCACCGGAAGCCTGGCCGGATCGTATCAGAAACCGCTGCCAACCCTTGATGACATCTGAAAACAAAGGACTTCGGGCGACCTTCCGGATCAGTTCCAACAAGGCCTCTGCGGTCTGTAGCCCGATGAGCTTACCGATGGCTGCGTCTCCCAAGACCCTTGATGTCATCCAAACGGAAAGGTGCCTGATTTGTCTTTCCGAGTCCTGATCCCTGCGCCCAAGCATCTCCACGAGGCTTCCGGGACGGAGTATCGATCGCTCCGCATCAGACCGGAAGTTTACACCCGCCGGAGCCGGTGACGTTGCCGGATCCGCCATCCGGGCGTTCCACAACTCACCGAACATGACGCCATCGGCAGACAGCCGCCCCTCGAATGCACTCAACAACAGATCCGCCGGTATGGGGTAACGGGTAAGGATACCCAATATCTTTTTGATCTCGCCGGAACGAAGCCTGCTGACGGGAATGAACTCCAGCATGAGGATAAGGTGCAAAGTTGACTCATCCCGCACGGCGGAGATCCGGTCGCTCATCAGCATCTCCGCGATCCTCGCCCGGATCCTGAGTGCGGGTGTTCCGGGCCGGATGGATGACAGGAATGCCACCCATGCCGAGATGATATCCCGGAAAGCATCCGGGCTCAGACCGGCCCTGAAAGCGGACTGCAACGCCAACTCCGCCCCTTCTGCGGATGCCGAGGCCGCTGGAGATCTGGCGCTCCATGCATCCTCAAACGGCACGCCGTCGGATGTCCTCTGTCCGCGCAACGTCCTGAGCAAGAGCTCACGCGGTATGTCATAACGGTCAAGCACAACCGAAAAAATGAAGAGTTCCTTCGATGTGACCTTTCCCACCTGAATGAATTCCAGCATAATGATGCGGTGCAGGGACGCTTCATCCCTAACGGTCGACATCCGGTCGCTACCGAGGATCTCTTCGATCCTTGTCCGGATCCCCGTTGCCGTCATGCCCTGCAGGACGACCGAAAGGTATCCCGTCCATGCCGCGATGACGGCCCGAAAAGCGGACTGCAATACAGGATCTGTCACCACTGGAGGCTCCGCCCCTTCGGCGGATGCCGAGGCCCCTGGAGATCTCGCGCTCCATGCATCCTCGAACGGCACACCGTCGGAAGTCCTCTGTCCGCGCAACGTCCTGAGCAAGAGCTCCCGCGGTATGTCATAACGGTCAAGCACAACCGAAAAAATGAAGAGTTCCCTCGATGTGATCTTTCCCACCTGAATGAATTCCAGCATAATGATGCGGTGCAGGGACGCTTCATCCCTAACGGTCGACATCCGGTCACTCCCGAGGAGCTCCGCGATCCTTGTCCGGATCCCCGCTGCCGTCATGCCCTGCAGGACGACCGAAAGGTATCCCGTCCATGCCGCAATGATGTTCCGGAACGGAGCCTGCAAGGCCGGCTCCATCGTCCAGGGCGGCTCCGCCCCTTCGGCGGATGCCGTGGCCGCTGGAGATCTGGCGCTCCATGCATCCTCGAACGGCAGGCCGTCGGATGTTCTTTTTCCACGGAGTGCCTTCCACACGAGGTCCAGGGGGATATTGTACCGGTCAAGCATGACCGAATACATCGCGAGCTCTCTCGACGGGATCCTTTGCACAGGTATGAGTTCACGGATGAGGATGCGGTGCAGGGATGCTTCATCCTTCACCATCGACATGCGGTTCCGCAGCAGAATTTCGGCGATCCGTGTCAGGTTGCGTCGTTCGTCCCTCCCCTGCCGGATGCTTGTCAGGTATGAAGCCCAGGCGAGGATGACGCGTCGGAATGCATGCGGCTGCAACGCCGTTCCGAAAGCCGGCGCCATGACGAGTTGCAGGAAATCGGGGATCCGCCCCGCATCCCGTGGGATTGGGGCATCTCGGGCGGGAGACATCCACAGCTCAGCGAAAGTGACCCCATCGGAAGATGTCCGTCCTCCGATAGTTTTTATCACAAGATCCTCCGGGATGTCATGCCGCTTAAGGTTGTCCATCAGCGTTTTAAGGTCCTCTGAACGAATGGCTTTCACCGGTATGAGCCCGAGCATGAAGATCCGGTGCAGGGATGCTTTATCTTTTATGGTCGAAATCCGGTTTCGAATAAGGATCTCCGCGACCATTTCCCAGCTCCGTCGTTTGGTCATGCCGGGCTGTGAGGATCTCAGATAGCCGGCCCATGCGGCGATGACTTCCCTTAAGGCAGCCGGATCGAGGTCGGACCGCACAGCGGACGACAGGGTAAGGTCCATGATATCATCCCACTTCCTATGACCGGAGGCCGCCAGCAAAGGGATGCTCAGGCCCTCGGAGAGGGATACCGGCCTTGTCTGGTCGTCCAATGCGATCTCCATCACCTGCATGAAGGGCATGTACCCGTGTATCACCAGTGTGGAGGCGAGCGCTTTGTTGAACCGCACAAGCGGCGGTTCATCTGACAGTATGTTCGGTCGCACGAATAACCTGCGCAGGAAAACTTCCTCTTGGATACTGACCCCTTTGGCGGCCGCCATCCATGCCCTCACCTGAGCCTGCAGGGTTTCGGAATTCGTCCCGTACCGCACCGATAATGCCTTGTACAATCCTTGCCGATCGAGCCAGTCGGCCAGAAGATGCAAGCGGGAAGAACGATTTTCCTTTTTCACCAGCAAAAAGACGGCCTCATCATCCACGGAGAGTGTTTTCCGGATGTGATCCATCTTTTCCCCTGCCGGAGTTCCCGCATACGGATGTCCTTCGGGAAAAACCGCCTGCTCCAGGAGGGCCGATACCCAGGCGGAGGATTCATTGATGGTTGCATCCGCTTGACCGGCAACGGAATACGACTTCCATGCGATCAGTTGCGGAGGCACTGACTTCCATGCCGATGCGGAGGATGGATCCTCTTTAAAGAGCTTCTTGAAGGCAGTTCGGCCGATCCGCCGCATGAGCATCACCGTGACATCCTCCAGTCGATTTGCAGAGAATAGTAAAAAGAAGGACGCACTCAGTTGCTGCTCTTCACCGGCACGGGCAAT